>JAAFHZ010000021.1 GCA_013297675.1 Synechococcales cyanobacterium bin59.metabat.ball.084
ATTATACAGAGAGACAATGGATTTTTTCGCTCCTGAGGTCAAACCCTATCTAAATTTTGTCCATCCGCCCCTGATGTGGGTGCTCTTGGGCATGTGTATTTACGCGATGTATTTGGGTGTGCAGATTAGGCGCACTCGATCGGCTACTCCAGAAGTACGCAAAGAATTAATCAAAGGTAAGTATAACGACCGACACCACAAAATTGGCTCGATTATTTTGGCGCTGATGGTCTTGGGTTCGATCGGAGCTATCACTGTAACTTACATCAATAATGGCAAGCTGTTCGTTGGGCCACATTTATTGGCGGGGCTAGGTATGACGGTGTTAATTGCCATCTCGGCTGCTTTGACTCCTTATATGCAAAAAGGTCAAGATTGGGCGCGTTATGGCCATATCAGCATTAATGTGACCATCATGGGTCTATTTGGCTGGCAGGCTTTGAGCGGCCTAGAGATTCTCCAAAGAATTATTAGCAAAATGTAGGTTTCACTTCAAACGCCTCTGCTGGAGAGGTTGGGGCGTTTCAATTTGATTCTTGCAAAATACTCAAGGCCACTGCTTCGGCAACTTTAATTCCATCGATGCCAGCAGACAAGATTCCACCGGCATAACCCGCTCCTTCACCCGCTGGATAAAGACCGCCAGTATTGAGGCTTTGATATTGTTCGTTGCGCTTAATGCAAATCGGTGAAGATGTGCGAGTTTCAATGCCGGTCAAAATGGCCTCATCCATGGCAAATCCTGGGATTTGTTTGTCGAAGGCTAACAGCGCTTCGCGGATGGCGGCGATCGCATATGCCGGTAAACTCTCACTCAAATTACCCAACTTTACCCCCGGCTTATAAGAGGGAGTAACTTCACCAAAAGCGGTGGAAGGTCGATCGGCCAAAAAGTCACCCACCAGTTGCCCCGGAGCCTCATAAGTCCCGCCGCCCAAAGCAAATGCTCGTTCTTCTAAACTGCGCTGTAAAGCAATACCCGCCAAGGCTCCACCGGGATAATCAGCAGGAGTAATACCCACCACGATCGCGCTGTTGGCATTAGATTCATTCCGAGCATATTCACTCATGCCATTGGTGACTAATCGCCCTGGCTCCGAGGCAGCCGCCACTACTTTGCCACCGGGACACATGCAGAAGCTATAGACCGATCGACCATTACTACAGTGATGTACCAGTTTATAATCAGCGGCTCCCAAACGCTCGTGACCAGCATGGTTGCCGAAACGGCATTTGTCAATCAGCGATTGGGGGTGTTCGATCCGAAAGCCGATCGAAAAAGGCTTAGGCTCTATGTATACTCCTCGATCGAACAGCATCTGAAAGGTATCACGAGCACTGTGACCAACCGCTAATACCACATGACTGCTGGCAATGAATTCACCGTTTTCGAGCCACACTCCGCGCACTTGGCCTGCTTCGATTTCTAGATCTTGGACTTTGGTTTGAAAGCGAATTTCACCGCCGAGGGCTTCGATTTTCGATCGCATGTTTTGAACGATTTTAACCAGGCGATAGGTGCCAATATGGGGTTTGTTGATGTACAAAATTTCTGGGGCGGCACCGGCAGCAACCAGTTCATTTAATACTTTTCGTCCGTAGTGTTTGGGGTCGCTGACTTGGCTGTAGAGTTTGCCGTCAGAGAAAGTGCCCGCACCGCCTTCCCCAAATTGGGCGTTAGATTCCGGGTTCAGACGACTTTTTAACCAAAAACCAAAGGTGTCAGCACTGCGATCGCGCACTGATTTGCCTCTTTCTAACAAAATTGGTCGAAAGCCCATTTGAGCCAAGAGCAGTCCTGCGAACATCCCACAGGGGCCAGTACCAATGACGATCGGACGTTTCTGCTGGTTATTGGGGGCTTGGGCTACAGGGGTGTAGGCGATGTTGGGAGCCTGGACAACGTGGGGGTCTTTTTTGAAGCGTTGCAGCAGGGCTTTTTGTTTGGGGGTTTCGATGTCTACGATGTATACCAAAATAATCTGGCTTTTTTTGCGGGCATCGTAGCTGCGTTTAAAGATGGTGTAGCGGGTTAGGTCGGCAGCAGTAATTTGCAGCTTTTTGAGAATGGCTTCTCGCAGAGCTGTTTCGGAATGATCTAAAGGAAGTTTGATCTCGTTGAGGCGGAGCATGTTTTTGCGGTTTGAAAAGCGACGCAAACAAAAAGTTGCTTTTCGCAAATCATTATTATCTCTGATTCTACTGATATTTTTTGAATACCAAAGTTACATTGTGACCGCCGAAGCCAAAGGAATTCGACATTGCCACATTAATGGGCATTGATCGAGCAGCATTTGCCACATAGTCCAAATCGCATTCAGGATCAGGAGTTTCAAGGTTAATGGTCGGTGGAGCAACGCTGTGTTTGATCGCTAAAGCAGTGGCGACACCTTCGATTCCACCGGCACCGCCCAGTAAGTGACCAGTCATAGACTTAGTGGAGCTGATCGCTACTTTGTAGGCTCGATCGCCCAAAGTTTTCTTAATCGCTGCTGTTTCAGTGGGGTCATTGATTGGTGTACTAGTGCCATGGGCATTAATATAGTCCACAGTATCTGGCGAAACATTGCCATCTTGCAGCGCCAAGGCCATCGCTCTGGCCGCTTCTACGCCACCCGGAATCTGGCCGGTCATATGGTAGGCATCGCAGGTCATGCCATAACCCACCACTTCAGCATAAATCTTGGCACCCCGATCGAGAGCATGTTCTAGCTCTTCTAAAATCAAAATTCCGGAGCCTTCACCCATGACAAAGCCATCTCGCTGCACATCAAAAGGCCGACAGGCATGGCTGGGGTCATCATTACAGGTAGAAACTGCTTTACAAGCGGCAAAGCCCGCAATGCCCAAAGGTGTAATCGCCGACTCTGTACCACCGCAGACCATAGCTTTGGCGTAGCCACCTTGAATGAGACGGAAAGCTTCACCGATCGCGTTGCTACCAGCAGCACAGGCCGTTACCGTACACATGTTTGGTCCTCTGGCTCCCAACTGAATTGCCACCAAACCGGCAGCCATATTGGAAATCATCATCGGAATCATGAAGGGACTACAGCGATCGGGTCCTCTGGTTAAATAAATTTCTTGCTGATCTTCTAGCACTTTCAGGCCACCGACTCCGGTGCCTACAATTACGCCGATCTGGGAAGCATTGAGTTCCGTAATCTTTAAATCAGCATCGGCTAGAGCCTGTTTGCTGGCACAGACCGCAAATTGCGCAAAGCGATCCATCCGCTTGGCTTCTTTCCTTTCAACGTAGTCTAATGCGTCAAAGCCTTTAACTTCGGCAGCAATGCGGCAATCATGGCGAGCCGGATCGAAGTGGGTGATCATGCCAACTCCGTTTTTACCCGCAGTTAAACCTGCCCAGTATTCATCGAGGGTATTGCCGATCGGGGTGATCGCACCGAGACCGGTGACAACAACTCGCTTGCGGTCTGAATTCGCCATGTTACGAGGAAGAAAATAGAGTTAATAAGTGGAAATATCAAAGTGGTCAGGTCAGCAGACCGCTAAGATCTGCTGACTTCGCCGATGCTTGCTACTTTCCGTTAAGTTCGATGTAATCTACCACCGACTGCACGGTTTGCAGCTTTTCAGCCTCTTCGTCAGGAATTTCTACGCCAAATTCTTCTTCTAACGCCATGACTAGCTCCACGACATCTAGAGAATCTGCGCCAAGATCGTTAGTGAAACTGGCTTCAGGTGTGATTTTAACGGCCTCCACATCTAGCTTGTCAGCTATTACGGTCTGAACCTTTGCAAAAGTATCTGCGCTCATATTTTGTTTTCCTTACTGAATTTTAGTGATGTTTGACAGCACAGACCAACCATCAAAGGGTTCCGCCTAGAAATTTGCCGCATTGAACATTTTAAGGCCAAAGGGTTCACGCGGATTATTCGGAGCATAAAATTACAACAAATCTCATATCCATAGGCTTTGAAGAGATCTTAAGTTCGGAGAAAACTGGTTACAGCATTAGAATCTAGAACAGAATAACAAAACTAATTGAGAGAAAGCTTACCCCGCATGGGTCTGCCGACATGATCGTGAGATCAACGCTAGTAATAATATTTTAGCCGCAGGGCTTGTGATTTCAATTTCTTGAGATAAAGTAATAAAAATTGACAATTGATTGAAATATGTAGTAGGCTTATAGATTGTTTCCTTGGTAGGATGTTTCTGCTTTATGACATCTCTCTTTTCACCCCGTGAGCGCGTTGTTCAAGCTGCTTTAAAACTTTTCTATCTTGAGAGCTTTCATGTGATAGGAACGAATCGGATCTGTTCTGAGGCTGGGGTTAACAAAAGTACACTTTATCACCTGTTTCCCTCAAAGGTAGACATACTAATGGAAACAATGAAGGTATATGCCAATGAAATAACTGGAGAGTTTAAAAAATTTGCTGAGTCTGATATAAGTGCTACACAGAAGCTGGAAAAAGTTTTTGATAAACCCTTTTACGCCAATTGTGATGCTAAGGAAAAATTTGGTAGTGTCAAAGGATGCTTCATTGGTAACATAACCCTAGAAATGTCCTGTGCAGAAGAACGAGTTAGGGTATACTCGTCGCAGACTTTTCAAGTTTGGGCAAAAACGATTGAACCAATTGTTGCAGATCTATTGACAGAGGAGAGCGCTAATACTTTTAAGACTTCTCTTTCGGTGATTTCTTACCTGCAAGGTGTAATTTTAATGTCTAAGGCACACAATGACCCTCAAATAATTAAGGATTCCGTTAAGTTTGCATCAGCACTCTTCTTTTGATCCCTTATGGCAAAATTTTGTCAGCAATTCCAAATTCAAAAATTTTGTGGGCTGAAATATTGATCCTTTGTGCCAACTGATCTCCTTTAATGGTTTTTCATAGACTGGACTAAACTGTTTTTGAATTTGGAACTACTGAAATTTTGTCGATAGGCTTGTCGATACCTGATTACTGTGTTATTGTCAGACCAACCAGTCTACTCAATGAAAAGGGGTCACTAATGTCTGTCTTTAATCCTATACAACCAGAAGCTGCTGATGCAGAGGCAAAAGCCTCGCTAGATATTGTTCACTCTGCCTTTGGTGGTACTCCTAATCTAATGAAAATGTTGGCAAATTCCCCCAATGTTCTCAAAGGAATTATGTCATTCAGCAAAGAAGTGTCTAGTGGTGAGATTGAAACATCGCTTTTCGAGCAAGTTGCCTTGCTAACATCAGCGATTAATAATTGTGAATACTGTGTTGCAGTCCATTTTTACGTTGGACAACAAGCTGGACTGAGTAGAGAGGAACTCATTTCTAACCTGCAATCTAAAGCTAGCAATCCCAGATCTCAGGCTGTTCTTAACTTTACACGAGAAGTAGTTGAAAATCGCGGCAAGGTAGATTTAAAAACAGTTCAAGCTTTAAGAGAGCATGGATTGAGTGATAAAGCAATTATTGAGGTGTTAGGTGTTATTGGCCTTTATACCTTTTTAAACTATGCTAAGCATTTAACAAATCCAGCTTTGGACTTTCCGGCAGTGCCTGAGTTTCCAATAAAGATGCCTGTGTAGTTGCTTTCAATAGCTGTGAATATTAGCTCGATTGTGGCGTTTTCACAGCTACTGAAGTGGGGAGTATATAAATTTTTGAAACCAAGAATTTATATATGCCTGTTGAGGCCAGTATCACTAATAGAAAGTAAGGTCGATTGTGTTTTCTTTTAAGAAAGAAAGCGAATTAGTTTATAAACTTAAATGCTTAACTAGCAGGATGAACTTTGCGTGAATAGTCTTGAACTTTCGCATGATCTTAGGCAGCATCAGCTCCAAAATTTAGCCGATGATTTGAAAAAAGTTGACTCGCACCATCACTTGGTAGAAGCCTATGTTCAAGACACCGGTTTTCTCTATTCTCATGTGATAAAAAGAGAGCTGACAATGCCAGCAGCTATCATAGAATTAGCTGGCAGACCTAATGAATTCGTAAAAAAATTAGGATTAGACATCAATTATCTTAATCGGCAAGCACTAGGGAAAGTTGCTATTTTGCTGCCGAAAAATTCTTTAGGGCTAACAATGTCTAAAGCTATTGGAGCATCTTACTTAATGGGTAATCAAACAGTTGTTAAACTTTCAACATCTCTAACCAAAACTAGGCCATTATATAAAGAACTGCTTGCTAATCACTTCGATAATGTCGAGGTTGCAAGTGCTGACAAAACGGCCAAGCAGTTTTTGGTAGAATCCATTACTGATCCTAGTATTAAAGCAATTGTGATTTATGGTGATGATCATTGGATTCATGAATATTGGCAATTAGCAAAACAGCACCAAAAACTTCTCCTATTTGAAGGACCAGGTAATGACCCATTAATTGTTATGGAATCAGCAGATGTAGAACTAGCTGTTAATGCTGCTATTCGTTCTGGTCTAAATAATGGAGGCCAATCTTGTTCAGCATCTGAACGTTTTTTTGTTCATTGCAATCTTATCAATGAATTTACAAGATTACTGATTGAAAAATTAGATGCTTTGAAGTATGGCTCTCCTGAAGATTTAGAAACAGAGGTAGGTCCAATTTTTTCGAGCAAAGTAATTGATCGCCTTGTGTCCCAGATTAATGAAGCCCAGCAGCAAGGAGCAAAAGTGCTAAAGGGCGGGCATTTGATAAAAAATGTATATAAAAAACATCCGATTTTAATTCCAACCGTGTTGATTAATTGCCAGCCATCAATGTCAATAGTCAAGGATGAAAACTTCGGCCCGGTGTTTCCAATTGTTGAATTTGAGGATGTTGATAAACTTATTCCTATGGTTGATAGTAGCTCATATGGATTGAATGCCTCTGTATTTGGAGATTGCCCCCCCCCATTGGCAGCTTACTTAGAAAGTTCGCATCGCAATACATACTATAATTCAACAGCAATTGATTTTGAAAATATCCCATCACGAGTTCTAGATGGAGGTTGCAAACGTTCTGGCTTTGCTTGGAGACAAACCATCAATGGTTATGTTGAGCATACTGGATATCGCTATTTACCTCAAGAGCTTTCTTGGGCATAGACTAAATTATTTGCATTGCTAACCAGCATACTATCAATTCCCCAAAACCGAAAATCACTAAGTATGAAATTATCTAATCAAAGAATAGTATCTTTACCGATCAACTCGATGCATCAAGACTGGGTTAACACGATTGATAAACTTCCTGGGGAAGGACTGAAGGGGCGCTTTGCACCGGTTAATGTGTTGGGTGTTTTAATGAACAGTCCTAAAAATTTTGGTTCGTTTTTAGAATATTGGGTATCTTCTAAGCATGAGATGAAACTTATAGCTCGTGAACAGGAGTTAATTATTTTAAGAGTTGGTTACTTGTACCAATGTGACTATGTATGGGGTCATCATGTACCACCGGCTCTAGAATCTGGGTTATCTCGCGTTGAAATAGAACAAATTAAGCAAGGATTAGATTTAAGTAAATGGTCTGATCGCGAAAGTGTTTTATTAGTAGCTACCGATGAGTTAGTTAATCTTAAAAATATTAGTGAAGATACGTGGTTTAAACTATTGAATCACTTAGATTCTCATCAAGCTGTTGATCTAGTAATGCTTGTTACTCAGTACATTTTCTTTGCATTAGTCAATAATTCTTTTCGCGTTGAGTTGGAGGACGGGATAGAGGACATAACTGGCAACAAGATAACCAGGTAATTAGCATTCATAGCCCTGCTTTAAAGCAATAATAACTATTACAATATGTTTCAAATAAAATATGGTATGTCTCAATCGTTCACCCCCTTCACCTTTGTACAGGTAAGCTACAGTTGCATTGATTTCGGCTAAGGCATAAATGATTGCAAAATATTCATTTATGCCTGATGACTGTAGCTTTTGAGGTTGCAATTACTATCAAATTTTCAGATTCAACTTATTAAAATACTAACCCTAACACAGCTCCATGCAAGAACAAAAATTATCGATTTCAGTAGAAAATATAGCTCCTCAAAATGGTAGCTCCTTAGCGCCTGTTTGGTTTGGCTTTCATAATGGCCAATTTAAAACTATAGAGGTAGGCAAAAAAGCTTCTGCTGGTTTAGAACAACTAGCTGAAGACGGAGATCCTGATGGTGTCATCCGTGAGTTTACGGCAGCAGGTAAGGGTACCGTACAAGGAGCTTTACTTGGCAGTTTGGGTGGTCCTTTTGCCCCTAATGATCGTATTCAAACCACTGTTTCGATCGATCCTCGAGCTGCTGGCAGCCGTTATTTTAGCTATGCTTCGATGATTTTGCCCAGCAATGATAAGTTTTTGGCTAATGCTGATCCCAAGGATGTAGAAATTTTCAATGGCAAAGGCCGCTTTCTTGGCGCAGAGTTTATTGTTAATGCCACCGATGCCTGGGATGCTGGGACCGAAGTAAATGACGAAATTCCGGCTAACACTGCTTTCTTTGGTCAGACCACGCCCAATACTGGTACTGCTGAAAATGGAGTTGTTACCAGATCCAATGGGTTTAACCCCAAGGGTAGCGGCGGAGTTTTGGATTCTACCCTCTTTAGCAATGCTAATTTCTTGGCTCCTGGTTATCAATTTGCCAAAATTCGGGTGGCAAACTTAGTAGAAGGTGGCGCTGGTAATGATCGATTAGTTGGCACTGATGCTCCTGATGACATTTTTGCTGGGGAGGGCAATAATACCATCAACGGCAGAGGCGGCAACGATCGGGTAACTAGCGGCGGTGGCCAAGATACCATCACTACCAGTAGCGGCAATGATGTAATTAACAGCGGTGGCGGTAATGACGTGATTGTTTCCCGAGGTGGTGATGATGTAATCGATGCTGGTGATGGCAATGATCGCATCATTGCTGGCGACGGTAAAGACGTGATTACTGGTGGAAATGGTAATGATTGGATTTTTGGTGGAAATGGGAATGACACCATCAATGCTGGTCTGGGCAGCGATAATGTCTATGGTGGCTATGGCAGCGATACTTTTGTATTGAATACTGGCGATGGTCAGGCAAAGATTTTTGATTATGAAAGTGTCGATAAGTTTAGCTTCGGTACTGGACTGACTCGAGAATCGATCAGTGTGCAAATCCAAGGCGGAAACACTATCCTTAGTAGCGGCTCGGATGTGTTAGCAGTTCTTCAAGGTATTCAAACTACTCAAGTTACTTTCATCTAATTGATTTCAAAACAATAAGCCTGCAAAACTTTTAGCTTTGCAGGCTTAATTTATTCCAATAGCTGCCCAGCACATTAGTAATTAGTATTCACACTAAAAGAAATCGGCAGATCGACCGATCTCCATTTATCATCAGGATAGCTAACCTAGATTGGTTGAGAGCCGAATCACCTTCGGTGCAAGCGTAGCTATCGGGAGAATCTGCGGTGTTAGCAAGAGTTTGGAGTGCGGCGATTCAAGGAATTGATGCCATCAAAGTTGGGGTAGAAGTTGATGTTTCTAATGGAATGCCCGGGATTAGTTTGGTAGGTTTGCCAGATACTGCCGTACAGGAATCGCGCGATCGAGTCAAAACCGCCCTCAAAAACTCTGGCGCAAACTATCCCACCAAGCGCATTGTCATTAACCTAGCCCCTGCCGATCTACGCAAAGAAGGCCCCGTATTTGATCTGCCGATCGGCGTAGGCATCTTGGCTGCTTCTCAGCAAATACCCACCGAACTTTTGGGTGACTATATATTTTTGGGTGAACTGTCCTTAGATGGCAGCCTGCGCCCAGTAGCCGGAGTATTACCGATCGCCGCCGCCGCCAAAAGACTGGGCATTATGGGCCTAGTGCTACCCGCTGACAATGCCCAAGAAGCCGCTGTAGTTCAAGGATTAAGAGTCTATGGACTCACAGATTTGCGTCAGGTCATGAGTTTTCTGCAAAACCCCGATCGATTTATACCCACCGCACCAGAGACTAAACAGGCTGATCGATCTACTACCCACCTCAGCGACCTCCGGGACGTAAAAGGTCAAGCCCATGGGCGGCGTGCTCTAGAAATTGCCGCTGCGGGCGGACATAACCTGGTATTTGTCGGCCCACCGGGCAGCGGTAAAACCATGTTAGCAAGGCGTTTACCTGGAATATTGCCAGATCTGAGCTTTAAAGAAGCCTTAGAAGTCACTCAAATTCATTCGGTAGCTGGATTGCTGAAAAATCGCGGGATGTTGATAGCCGATCGACCATTTCGTGCCCCCCACCATTCTGCCTCCGGTCCATCTTTGGTTGGCGGCGGCAGTTTTCCTCGACCGGGCGAAATCTCCCTCGCCCATCGCGGCGTAATGTTTCTCGACGAACTCACCGAATTCAAACGCGATGTCTTAGAATTCCTGCGCCAGCCCTTAGAAGACGGCTTCGTCACCATCTCCCGCACCCGTCAATCCGTCACCTTTCCCGCCCAGTTCACTCTGGTAGCTAGCACCAACCCCTGCCCCTGCGGCTATTATGGTGATTCGATTCAAGCTTGTACCTGCTCACCTCGCCAGCGAGAGCAATATTGGGCAAAGCTTTCTGGCCCATTGATGGATCGCATTGATTTACAAGTAGCCGTGAATCGGCTGCGCCCGGAAGAAATTACTGCAAATGCCCAAGGCGAGGCAACTTCAGCCGTCAGGCAAAGAGTGCAAGCAGCCCGCCAAGTTTCTTTGACCAGGCTAGCTAACCAGCAGACTGATAGCTCTGCCCAAGGCGGGCGACCAGTGATGTGCAATGCTCAAATGCAGTCCGCCGATCTTCAGCGCTGGTGCCAGTTAGACGAGGCCAGTCGGCAGTTGTTAGAAAAAGCGATCGAGCGTCTAGGGTTATCGGCCAGAGCCAGCGATCGCATCATCAAAGTAGCCCGCACCATTGCCGACTTAGCCGGAGAAGAAAACCTGCGTTCTACTCATATCGCCGAAGCAGTACAGTATCGAACCATCGATCGAATGCAGTAGGAGCCGATCGAAATGCTACTCTGAGATCACCTTTACTCAATAAACCTCAGCCCATGCGATTGGTCTACCTTTGCTTTCTTTGCTGGAGCTTATTTTTAAACATCCCAGCCTTTGCTGCCGAAACTCCCGGATTTGTGAACCTACCCCAAGTCAATATTATCGGCACCGTCAAAAAAATCGAAGTATCTGGAGTTTGTTACCAGCTAGTAACTGCCAATGGCACCAAGTATGAGTTGCTCGGTAATTTCCCCCATCAAGATGGCGTAGCGATTAGCGCGATCGGTACTTTGCCTACGGATATTGCTACCATCTGTCAGGTTGGTAAGCCCCTGAAAGTGGACTCCAGTAAGTTAGTAAAAAAATAAGGGTTCCTAAGGTTGGATTCATTAGATCCCACTGAAATTAAAAAACAGGCCAAAGAAATCGGTTTTCATTTGGCGGGTATTGCGGCGATCGATCCACAATTAGTTCAGCGGACAGCCGATCGGTTAGATCACTGGTTGAGCCAAGGCTATCATGCTGAAATGCAATGGATGACCAATCCGCGTCGCCGTGACCCCCGCGAGATATTGCCTACAGCAAAATCCATCATTGCGGTGGCACTCAATTATTATCAACCAGATGTTAGACCGGCTGAGGCGGCGAAGATTTCTCGGTATGCTTGGGGCAAAGACTATCACAAGGTTTGTACTAAAAAGCTCAAGGCTCTGCACCAGTGGCTGCAAGCAATCTATCCCCACAATTACTTTCGGTACTACACCGATACTGGCCCGATCGGGGACAAGGTGTGGGCAGAGGCTGCTGGCTTGGGTTGGATCGGCAAGAATGGCAATTTGATTACCCGAGAATATGGTTCTTGGGTATTTCTAGGCGAAATCATTACCGATCTAGAGATTGCTCCCGATCGGCCTCATCAAGCACATTGTGGTACTTGTACTCGCTGTTTAACGGCTTGTCCGACCCAGGCGATCGTCTTGCCGTTTGTGGTGGATGCTGGGCGCTGTATTGCTTACCATACTATTGAAAACCGGGCTGAGGAATTGCCGCAATCGATCGGGCAAAATCTGCAAGGTTGGGTAGCGGGCTGCGATATTTGCCAGGATGTTTGCCCTTGGAATCAGCGTTTTGCTAAAGTTACTGATGTGGAAGAATTTGCCGTAGATCCACGACGGATAAATATCTCATTGACAGAGTTGGCCTCGATGACTGATGAAGAATATCAGCAATGCTTCCAAGGGTCAGCGCTGAAACGCATTAAGCCCCATATGTTTCGTCGCAATGCTCAAAATAACCTAATAAACTTAGGTTTTCAAAACCTATAGTTTCACTGTACCAAAAAAGAAGTATTTGACTGCAAAGCTTATCGTCAAAACCAAAATACCAATAATCACAGCACGACCAACAAACCCCCAAAAACCAAGTTTGGTTCGTTCATCTATGACATCTATTTTGCCGGTTAATTCTGCAAATTTAATGTCTATTTTTCCTTCTAATCGATCAATTTTCCCAGCTAGTTCTGCAAACTTGGTATCTGTTTCTACAAACTTGGTATCTGTTTTAGCACCCACTTTTTGAATTTCACTTTTGATCTCAGCTTTAAATTCAGCCAAGTTATTGTCTGTTTTTGCTTCAACTCTTTGAATTTCACTTTTGATCTCAGCTTTAAATTCAGCCAAGTTATTGTCTGTTTTGACTTCAACTCTTTGAATTTCGCTTTTGATCTCGGCTTTAAACTCAGCCAATTTTGTATCACTATTGGCAAATTTTGTATCATTATTGGCAAAACCAACTCGGATCTCTTCTCGTAAACCAATAACAAGATCACGGAGTTCCTTCAATTCTGTTTCAGTAGCAGGTGGCATAGAGATAGATCACGAAACTAACCTTATTTTACCCTAACAGAATTGAGACTTGGCAACCACAAGTCCCAATATCTCTCCGTCACTAAATTATAATTTTCTGAAAACGCCGCCTTCAGTGCGGATCGGCACTACGGGTACAGAATCGAGGGTGGCGCAGTATTCAATATCAGTATGGCAATTTAGGCGCAAGAGTCGCTGGCCATGGCTGGCTACGTGCATTAAGCCCACCATTTTGCTCTGCCACTGCTCGTATAAGCTCTCGGCTGCTACAGCTTCATCGTTGCCATAGACTTGACCAAGCTGTTTACTGAGACTGTGGATGATTGCCCCAGCACACACCGTATCTTCTAATGCGTAGGTGCCTTCCCAGCCAGAACCCACAATCCAAACGGTTTTGGGATTTAGTTCTAGCAGGTAGTCTACGACGCTCGATCGATTAGTCAAAGCCGCCGCCAACACAGTCTTCGCCCCAGCAATTTTCTCTAAAGTTCTGGTGCCGTTGGTAGTGCTCATAAATAGCCGTTTGCCGCCCATCATTTCGGGGGTACAGTCCAGCGGTGAATTTCCTAGGTCACAGCCTGCTACCTTCGAGCCACCCCGTTCTCCAGCTCGCAATCTTTTATCTGCAGGCCAGCTCTCGCTGTTGGCCATTAAGGTTGGCATATCAATAAAAGCTTGGATGCCTTCGGCTCCGGCGGCTAGGGCAGCAACCATGGTAGTAGTGGCTCTCAGGACATCGATCGCGATCGCGCAATCTGGCAAATTATCATTGGGGGCGAGTTCGGGGGTGTGATAAACAGAGACTTGCACGATTTTAAAGAAATTTACTAAGGTGATTAAGATCAGCGGCTGGTGACAGAAAGGCCATCTACCAGAATCGAAGGAGTGGAGCAAGGCTCACTCCAATCAGCATCATTGCCTAAAGCAATAATATTTTTCAGGGCTAAATAGGCATTGCCGCTTACCATCGTATCCTTTACTCGTCCCACTACCTCACCTCGACGGATGCGATAGCCCAAATCAACGTTAACCGAAAAATCTCCGGCGATTCCGGCACCGCTGCCCAGTACTTGATCAATGATTAATCCTTCGTCTACTTGGCTGATCATTTCGAGCAAGCTCTGTTTGCCGGGAGCGATCGACAAATTCATTAAGCCGGGGCTAGGATAGCTACCTAGGCTCGATCGCACGCCGTTGCCGGTGGAACCAGAACCCAATAATTCACCTACGGTTTTATCGGCGTAAAAAAGCTGTAGCACTCCCCGATCGATAAACTTTAGTTGTCTGGTAGGAGTACCTTCGTCATCGAAAGGACAACTGAAAGGCCCTTCTTGGGGTAACTGAGAAAGGGTGAGTTGCTGAGAAATTACTTGCTGGCCTAGTCGATCATTCCAAGGTGAAGCCATCTCTATCACCTGTTTGCCGTTCATGGCGGCCTGCACGGTTTCCCATAGTAAATCTGCGGCTTTGGCCGTAAACAGCACTGGTACTCTGCCGATCGGGGCAGACACATTGTTTTTTGCCCAGTTTAACCGCTGAAAAATATGTCTGACCATCTCTTCGGGATGCAGCCTTTCTCGATCGGTCTGACCATCGGCCACACTCAAAAAATCATCCCCACGAATCCATTCAGCGCCCAAATAAGCGCTCATGGTGGTATCGGTGTAGCTCCAATCTAAACCCAGACTGTTGACCAGGCGCAGGCTTTCCGATTCGCAATCCCACTGGCTGCTGCAAACAATATCAGGGAAGTCCGATCGCAGCATCTGAATAGAGTGCCGACCCATTTCTAAGAGCTGTTCAGTGGGAATAGATGTGCCTAAATTGGGATATTTTTGCTGATGGCCACTGTTGATTTGGGGGAGTTCTGGGTCGTTTAGGGCTGAGATCGCCAGGGTTTTTTCGACCAAAATCTGTGGGTCTACTGGACCATAGGCTACGGCTAAGCCCGGTTTACCATTTTTCCATAAACGCAGGGCAAGACCCTCCCCTTGAGCACTTTCAAGCTGCTTCAGACGATTGGCCTCGAAGAATATTGGCCGAGACAATGATTGGGACTGGTAGACCTCGGCCAGTTCTGCCCCGGCTCGGCGGGATAAATCCAATAGTTGCTCGGCAATATCCACTAGGCAGTTCCTCGCTCTTGTAATAACCAAAATCCGGCAAAATCGACCGCAGTGGGTGAACTTTGTACTGCCAAAAAGTGTAAACCATTAGCCTGCTGTTTGAGCTTTTCAAAGCCTGCGGCTTCGGCGGCGATCAAAGATTGGCTAACCATATTGGAGCCAGCCAAAACCCAGCTATCGCTGGCACCAGTTTCTAGCAAAATTTGGGCTTGCGGTGCAGGGGAGTAGCGCACGGAGGCTAGTTCTAAACCCGAAATCCAGGCGGCGACTGGAACTGATCGATCACTGAAGATCAGTAAACCCGGTATCTGCTGTGATTCTAGATCGATCGCGGCCAACTCTAGCGGAAAAGCTTCGGCAAAACCGATCGACCATTCTGGCATTTCTGCTAAATCTTTGACTGCTAAGTTCACGAATGCCCATTTGTTGCCCATAATTGCATCGGGTAAAGGCTGGGGCGGGTCGGTCATCATTTGGACAGCAGCGGTGGTTTGGCCTTGATAGCTGGGGTCTTGGCTATAAACCTCTCGATCGCGCTGGTCGATCCAATGGCGAATGGCGATCGTGCGGCGGCTGGGAGAGGCGGGAATGCCGATATCTTTACAGGCTTTAAGAATCATGTTGTTCATCTGCCGCCGAAAGAAGCGAATTCTTTGGGGTGGCTCTTGATCGCCAATGGCCTGTTGTAATGCGGCGGCTAGCCAGGTAGAGTTGACTTGCTCTGCGGGGCAGTTTTGGGCGGAGCGGAAGAGGGCGGCTGGGTCTTGAAGAATGTTATTGGGGCTTTCGCAGATCAAAAGTTCCCAGACTTTTTTTTGCTGTTCGTCCAGAATTGGGCGGGAATAGAAATCAATTTCCCAAATTTTTCCCATTGCTTCGACCACTGTAAGTTTTTCTTTGTAAGAAAGGCATTATATCAGCGATCTGCTCAGGGGGCTTTGCCTTGGGTCTACATAACTTAGAAGAAGATTTCACTACTCGATAGCTTCAACCTGTGCGAGTAATCGTCGCAAAGACCCAACCCTGATTATTTTGATAAAAACCAGGTGCATCATTGGCATAGGCAATCGCCTCACCGTTAGTCACTGCGGTAAAACTCACGCTTAAACTCGCACCAACTCGATACCTTTCCCCGGCAACTTCCACCACCAGCTCCATCCATTCTGCATCGGGCACCCGACTTAAATTTTTGGATAACTCATAAAATTTCCCCATCGCCGCCGAAATTTCCTTGGTTTCGACCCCCTGAATACTCCATTCCTGGTCATCGGACTTAACCACCTGCCAGCCCGCCGCCGTAGCCGAAATCTGTGCATCTTGCCAAACCTGAGCAGGGCTAACAGTAACCGTATAAGTGCCGCCTTTTTCGACTAAAACCCCAGTCCGATTTTCAGGTTCTCTGGCCATCACCACAAACTGAGTCTGATGATCGATCGCTAAAATCTCAGCAGGTGTCGGAGCTGGTGAATTACCTAGCCGAGACCTAAAAGGCTCCAACGGTGCCGGACAATACCAAGGACAAGCCAGCCACCGCTCTTGAACAGAGGGATGAAAATCATCTATGGCTTTCATCGTTGGGATGGTGCGATTAAAAGAACCCCAGCCCGAAGCAAAGAAGATGGTGGCATCGGTCTGAACACCATCTTCGATTTTAGACAGATCAAAGCTCAGTCCTAGTTGCAAAGCTTCTATTTCTTCCATCATCCACAGCAAAGCCGCATTAGAAAGGGGACTATTAACTTGGGTGCCGCCACCGATTCCGCCATGTCCTCCCGGAAACCAGATCTGCTTGACCTGATTGGGTAAGTTAGGCGCTGGCTCCATCCTCGTAAAATCAAATTCTTTGCGATTTTCATCGATCGAAACCGCATGACGAGCATTCAGAATTTTGCTGCTCAACTGGGTGTTGTGAAACTGATATTTGCGATTAATAATTTGATCGAGGGGCAACCACGGAATTTGATCGGGAATCCCTAGTGCGCCAACTGTGTCCCAACAGCCCAAAAAGGTGATTTCAATTTCTTCTTGGTAATCATTGCCATACTTCTTCAGCAAAGCCTGCCGGAATTCTTTTAGTTTGTCAATTTCTCGGAGTTTAATGCTGCGCCGATCGCTCTCCTGCTGATCAGAGAATTGACCCTTAGCATCCTGATAAGCTTGGTAAGCCTCGGGAATTTGCCGAATTCCACAGCGCGGCAGCATTCCAACTGCGCGAATCAACCCGACTAGGCTGCGCACGGTATAAGCCCCGCGACTAAATCCAAACAGATAAATTTGGTCGCCAGCAGCATAGTTAGAAGAAAGAAAACGGTAGGCATCTTGAATGTTTTTGTCTAAACCCCAACCGAATGCTCCGCCTAAAATGCGATCGGCAAAGTCTCCTGTGCCTACTCCTTCGCCATAAAACACCACGTTTTCTGCGGTCACGGGAATAGCCTGAATCATTTTGGCTACATTTGTGGGATAGAGACTATCTGTTTTTTGCCAAGTACCATCGCAGCAAACAATCAATCGCTTATTCATGGTGCAACCTCTGGATCTGACTGTAACCATGCTAACCGAGCATTGAAGGTTTTGTCTTCGATCGACATTGCCACTGTGCGAATTAAGTACGTGACTTCGCCTCCGACTCCTATTGTAGATTCACCAAACTCACCAACCAACTTCGTAAAACCTAAATCCAATCCCACTTGGTAGTTAATCAAACTCATGTCAGCGCCGGAATCCATGATTACTTCTAGCGGCATTGAACCTATGAGCACTGGATATTTTGGTGTCCATTCATGCTTTTTGAAATTCCTGAACCTTATGTTATTGTTTGCCAGCAGATTAACTATGAATTGGCGAATCTTATCACTACCTTCTGGCCTAAAATAATGCCGCCAAGGCGAACCAGCAGGCACAATTTGTCAAAACCTGAATATAGCGCAGTAATTTTAGACATCAGCACTTTGGACAGAACTAGCTACCATCGGCACAGCCTCTTGCTCATCTTTAGAGTTCCTAAACTGCTGAGCATAAAACCGCGCATAGCGCCCATTCATTTTCAACAACTCATCGTGAGTACCAGATTCAATAAGCTGACCCTTTTCTAACACCAAAATCCGATGCGCTCGGCGTACTGTTGCCAGCCGGTGAGCAATAATAAACACCGTCCGATCGACCATAATTCTTTCCAGTGCCTCCTGCACCAGGAACTCCGACTCCGAATCCAGCGCCGAAGTCGCCTCATCCAACACCAAAATGCGCGGATTTAAAAACACCGCTCGCGCGATCGCAATTCGCTGACGCTGGCCTCCCGAAAAATTTGTCCCCCGTTCACCTACCCAAGTCGAATAACCCTGGCTAAGCTGAGCAATAAACTGGTGAGCATTGGCAATCTTCGCCGCCGCCTCCACCGCTGCCATATCAAACTCCGTTTGACCAAAAGCAATATTTTGCGCCACCGTTCCCGAAAACAGCATAGTTTCTTGGGGCACCGTGCCAATTTGCTGGCGCAGACTAGCCAAAGTCACGTCCCGGATATCTACCCCATCGATCGAAATTGCCCCGCCCTGCACATCATAAAAACGACTGAGCAAACTAACGATCGTACTTTTCCCTGCCCCGGAAGTACCCACTAGTGCAATCATTTCCCCTGGAGCTACGTCTAAATCTAAATTTTTTAACACCGGCTGCTCCGGCGTGTAACCAAAAGTCACATCATGATAATTTACTCGACCGGTGATCGGTGGCAGCACTAGGGCATTAGTTTTTTCTTGAATCAGTGGCTGCTCTGCTAATAATTCTAAGATTCGATCGATCGAAGCCTGACCCTGCTTTACCTCGTTGAAATTATTGGTAGTAATATTAATGGGGTCAATCAACAAAGCAATATTGGTTAAATAAGATATAAATCCAGAAACACTTAGCTGACCTTGATTGATTTGCCAACTAGCCAACACAAACACAAATAAAATGCTGCTAACTTGTAAAAAGCTAATTACTGGATACTGTATTGCCTTTGCCCGTTCAGTATTATACTGAGCCTGCCGATTTTCCTCGGATTTGTCCCAAAATCTTTTGAGACTAAAGTTTTCTGCGGCAAAAGCCTGAATTAACCGAATCCCGGTAAAGTCCTCCGTCACCGATGAAGCCAAATCAGCAGCTTTGTTTTGACTCCGGCGAGATTCTGATTGTAATCTTTGGCCAAACCAAGTCACTAACCAAGCAATGACTGGCGCGATTATAAATACCATTACAGTAAGTTGCCAGTTTAAATACACCATATACCCCAGCACTACCACGAGCTGCAAAATAGATGGAATGAACTGCTGAAAAACTTTGAGCGTAATATCAGCCATTTTATTTACATCACCAGTGAGCCGAAAAGCTAGGTCGCCTACCGACACTTTGGAGAAAAAGTTACTCCCTAACTTCAATAAATGGGTATAGACCTGTTGACGAATATCTGAGCCGATCGCAAACGACACCTTAGACATTGAGGTGTTTTGGCCATAGTGAGCAATCCCTTGAAAAATAAAAGCTCCACAGCCCATCAAAGCCACCTGAATTAATCGGGGGAAGTCCCTATCAATATTGGTGCCAATCTGTCCGGCCAAATAGCCCAATACCGGCCAAAAAGCCGTGTAAATTATTGTCCAAAAAAAACCTAGCGCCAGAGTCGGTAAATGGGGACGAAGGTATTTGGCCAGATGCCAGTAAGAAGATTTTTGCTTCATGGGTGGGTGTTTTGCCAGTATAAAATGCCAGATTGTAAGAGACCAACTACAAAGCCCAGCACACCCCCGAGAGTGACAATGCCCTGTAGCTCAGTTTTGACGATACCCTGAATCGCCCCCTCTAGATCTTCGGGAGAGGTGGCTTTTACCCGATCGATGATCACCTGATCGATGCTCAAAATTGGGATAACTTGAGCGACAATCTGCTCTAGGTCTTTCTCTAGATAGCGATCGATTACCACTGACAACTCACTACCCACCATCGATAGAGACGAAGACACCACCGCCGAACTGCGCAAGCGCCCGATCGCCAAGATTGCTACCCCATCCCAATCGATCGCGTCCTTCAAACCGGCAATTAGGTCGATCCCCTGGGTTTTGATGTAGTCGCGCACGCTGTCGGCAACGGTGGTGCGCAGTTGCTTGACGGTGACTACTGGGAGGTTCTGTAAAGAAACGTTTTGAAACCACTCCTGCAAAATTTTGCGAATACCTAGAGCGGTGACGAGTTCCACAATAATTTTGTTCGCAGCATCTCGCTCATCCAAACAAAAAGTCCGCAGGCGCAGCAGGGTATTCCGCACCCCAAACAAGTTGGCTACCACCCAATAGGTACCGCTGCTTTTTTCGCGGATGCTGTCATCGATAACTTGAATATTCCGATCGGTCAAAAAATCCACCAAGGCTGATCTTAAAACTTCTGGCGGTAAGACCCCATCTACTAACCAATCAGTTAACTGTTTGGATTGATCACTGCTGAGCTGAAAATCTAGTAGTACTCGATCGAAGATTCGCTCGATCTGTCCCTGTAAAAACTGCGGTCGCCGACTCCAAATTTTTAACAAGCGGGGCAAAGATTCACCGGCTAAATCTCGTAAAATCTTGGCCAGGACTTTAGCCGTCTTTTGTTCTTTGTCATCTTGGAGTTGGTCTAAGCCCAATTGCAGCAACCACTCGACTGCTGCTTGCACCCGTTCTACCTGTAACAGCCGCTTGGCCAGTCTTTGCAGCTCGGCAGGGGTGAGTAAAGAACCCATGATGGTATCAGAAACCCGTTTGGCCATGCGCTCTTGGTTGCGCGGAATCAGGCCGGGGGTGAAGGGAAGTTGGTATTTGCCGACGTAGACGGCGCGATAGGGGCGAAAAAGCATCTGGATGGCTACGTCGTTGGTGAAGTAACCAATGATGGTGCCGACTACCGGTGGTGCTATGTACAGCCAAAGTTGAAACAGGGTCACAAAAAAGCCACCAGATTATTCATGCGCGGAGCTAGAGCCAATGTGAACATGTCACTGAAGGTCTCCTCCCAAAATTATCGCACAGCCTCAGAAATTGCCTATATGCCTATAGCCGCACTGGCAAAGAAAGAAGTTGAGCAACTCAGGGCAAAACTACGAGAACTTGGCATCGATCCAGAATCTTAAAACAGAAAATATCGCTGAGCCATGGGCAATACCGTTGCTGGTTCACAAGTCAACAACTCACCATCAGCCCGGACTTCATAGGTTTCTGGGTCTACTTCGATGCATGGCAGCAGATCATTCAGCTTCATGTCTCGTTTAGAAAGCTGGCGAGTATTTTGGACTGGCATGATCTGTTTTTGTAGTCCCAGCCGATCGCCAATTCCACCATCATGAGCCACCTGAGACACAAAAGTCATCGAAGTAGCTCCCACCGCTTTGCCATAGCTACCAAACATTGGTCGCATGTGAACCGGTTGGGGCGTAGGAATACTGGCATTGGCATCGCCCATCTGCGCCCAAGCGATCGCCCCGCCCTTAATTACCATCTCTGGTTTTACCCCAAAAAATGCTGGTCGCCATAAACAGAGATCGGCTATTTTGCCAGCTTCGATCGAACCCACATAGTTAGCGATACCATGAGTAATTGCCGGGTTGATAGTATATTTGGCAATGTAGCGTTTAGCCCGTAAGTTATCGTTGCGTTCACTATTTTCCACTGCCCCATGACCAGGCAGCCACCCCCGCTGGGTCTTCATTTTATGCGCTGTCTGCCAAGTGCGAAGAATTACTTCCCCAATACGTCCCATCGCCTGGGAATCAGAAGAAATCATGCTGAAAGCTCCCAAATCGTGCAAAATATCTTCGGCGGCGATCGTCTCTCGGCGAATCCGAGACTCCGCAAAGGATACATCTTCAGGAATATTGGGATCTAGATGGTGACAAACCATTAACATGTCCAAATGTTCATCCAGGGTATTGAGAGTGTAGGGGCGAGTGGGGTTAGTGGAAGAAGGCAGCACATTGCTTTCGCCGCAGACTCGAATAATATCGGGTGCATGGCCACCACCTGCTCCTTCGGTGTGATAGGTATGAATTACCCGGTTTTTAAAAGCGGCGATCGTGGCTTCTACAAAGCCAGCTTCGTTTAAAGTATCGCTATGAATCGCTACCTGCACGTCATATTCATCGGCTACATTTAGGCAGTTATCGATCGTTGCTGGCGTGGTACCCCAGTCTTCATGAAGCTTGAGTCCGATCGCCCCAGCCTGAACTTGTTCAACTAGTGCCTCTGGCTGGCTGCTGTTACCTTTACCTAAATAACCAATATTCATCGGGAATGCTTCGGCAGCTTGCAGCATCCGATACATGTGCCAAGGCCCTGGGGTACAGGTGGTGGCGCTAGTACCCGCCGCAGGCCCGGTACCGCCACCAATCATCGTGGTAATTCCCGAGGCGATCGCTACTTCAATTTGTTGGGGACAAATAAAGTGAATATGGGTATCAATACCGCCTGCTGTCAAAATCTGGCCTTCGCCAGCAATTATTTCGGTACCAGGACCAATAATAATATCTACGCCATCTTGAATATAAGGATTGCCAGCTTTACCAATTTTGGCGATTTTGCCATCGACTATGCCCACATCGGCCTTCACAATTCCCCACCAATCCAAAATCAGAGCATTGGTGATCACAGTATCTACTGCACCATTTTGGTTAGTGATCGGCGATTGCCCCATGCCGTCACGAATTACTTTTCCGCCACCAAATTTGACTTCTTCGCCGTAGCTGGTAAAGTCTTGCTCTACTTCAATAATTAATTCTGTATCTGCTAAGCGGATTCTGTCACCTACGGTTGGCCCATAGGTATCAGCATAAGCGCGGCGATTCATGCGGTAAGCCATAGTTACACCAAAGATTTAGTTGGAATTGGGGTGTTTCAATGCAAATAGCGTTGCTTGCGCTTTCAGCGATCGAGATAACCATTGATCAGACCATTAAAGCCATAGACTTGACGACTACCCGCAAGAGGAATTAGGTCTACACTGCGCTCATCTCCTGGTTCAAAGCGGACAGCAGTACCGGCAGGGATATCTAAACGCATTCCTCGGGCAGCGGCTCGATTCCCGTTAGGGAAGGCTTCGCCAACGAACAACAAAGCCGGATTCACTTCAAAAAAATGAAAATGAGAGCCAACCTGAATCGGTCGATCGCCGCTGTTAGCTACTAATAAAGTGGTAACTTTTCGACCACTATTAAGTTCAATATCGCCATCTGGAATCAGTAGTTCGCCAGGGATCATAGTTGTTTACCTAATGGGTGAATGGACAGTAACAAGTTTGGTGCCATCAGGGAAAGTGGCTTCCACTTGAATATCATGAATCATTTCCGGGATGCCTTCCATCACGTCGCTGCGCTGCAACAGGGTGGTGCCGTAGGTCATGAGTTCAGCAACAGTTTGGCCATCTCTGGCTCCTTCCAAAATAGCGGCGGTGATGTAGGCAATCGATTCGGGGTGGTTCAGCTTCAGTCCTCGGGCTTTGCGGCGCTCGGCGACTAGAGCAGCAGTAAAAATCAGCAGCTTGTCTTTTTCTTGGGGGGTTAACTGCATGGGTGGCAAGGATAAGCAACTGGGCACATTCTAAAGGATTTTGTCCAAGAAGGAAGATTTTGCAATCTATCTTCGCTAAAAGCAGTGTGAGATCCATAGTTCTATCACCTTTGCCAAACTCTGGGTAAACAGGCCGATCGATCGCGATATCGCTGACGCAACAAATCCCAAACAGCAACAAACCATTTCTGTGCCGCCTGTCGATCGCTGCCCCGATAACGACAAATCAATCCCCCAGCGACAGCGGTAACACCCCAGCCATTCTCTGACTGCGGAGCCAGTACCCGCGCCTGAGCAACCACTTCCGCACTGACTGAGCCACCCAACCACATCAGAATCCCCAACAGGGGTTGACCAGCACTAGCTTGTAAGCTTTGCCATTGATCACCGGTAATCTTTTGTCGATCGATCCACAGCGGCTGGCCATTTTGCCAGACTTCCATGGCATTTTGCCAACTGCCCTCAGTAAAAGTTTCTTGGCGGGCGCTGCGCCCCAAACGCACTATATCCCAAGCACAAAAAGTCGCACCAGCAGCCAGATCAACCCGCAGATTTTGTTGATATTCGGCTTCGTTGAAAATAATTGTGTCTTGGGGCAACCATTCTAAGTAAGCATCGGCTCCCAGGTTAATATTAATTTGCTGTTGAGCAAAAGCACCGTTGCTGCGATAGATCTTGGCAGCAGCAGCAGTAGTAATCAGGGCTTGGCTGGTAGGAGCTAAGTCAATTTTATAAGAGAGCCGATCGCCACCCACCATGCCCCCAGCGCTATGCAAGATAACCGTGTGACAGATATTTAGTTCAGGGTAAAAGGGACGCTGAATTTTGAGGGGCGCATGGGCATAGCTGCGGCGCAGGATGGTTTTTTCTCCCTCAGATTGAAAAAGTAGGTCAATGTGACCTTGCCAATGATCAAGGTGAGTCATCGTATTTGTCATACGTTAATTGAATTGCAATAATCGATCAGCTCTTCCTTAAAGAGATATTTCACGGATATTCAATATCTTCTGGCTGGGGTTTATCAGCTTGGCGACATTCTCTGCCGTAGGCTAGTACTTCATCGAAATTAGGTTCATCTTTAAATGTACCAGTGATTGCTTCAATCTAGTTGGGTGATTGACTTGCTCCACTTACAAAAAGTCACTCCCACCAAAACTAAAGGCGAACAGTAACCCGCTGCCGATAAAGGTACTCCTTAATCTCAGCCACAGCCAGCTCACAGTTATGCAACAAAGAAGCCAACAGCGCCGCCTCCGCACCTCCAGCAGTCACCGCATCATAAATATGTTCACAATTCCCCGCACCACATCGATCGCCCAAGTCACCGCATCCAAACCAGCATTCTCCCGGCCACCCTTCACACACACATACCAACCCAATCCACCATCAGGGTTCTGCCGCTGTTTGCAATCGATCGCCACCACTGAATTCAGTTAATTTTTGTTTCAAATACAATTCAATACTAACGTTTTTCCCATGGTGTGAACTAGAATAATTACGCTAGACAACATATATTCTAGGTTAGCAGATTCCACGGTCAAGAGGTCAATTTAAAATGAACAAAATTACGAAAATAGCTTCAGTTTTCGCAGTAGCCCTATGTTTAGCTACTGGATTGAACAACGTAAAGGCAGCAGATAAACCAGCTAACAGAGGCCGTATTCAAATACAGGGGCCAGATGTTGAAGCTAGATTAGGAAAAAATGCGTTATCTTTTCCCTGGGCACAGGACACGGTAGTATCTAAGGCAACAGCTCTTGAAGCACTTGATGGAATGGTTAAAAAACTGACAAAGACAGAAGCCACAGATAGAGCAGCAGCTATAGTTAGTGCGAAAAAGTTCATTACAAATGCTCCTGCCACTGGAGTTGATCAACTCCCAGTTCCAAAATCATGGGGCAACAAAGAGGTAAGTGCAAAAAGGATAGATATAGAAGTAACTACTGGCAAAGCATTTTCAGATTAACCTAAGGAGAATTCATAATGACTACAGATGAACAAAGAAAATTCGCCATACTAACAGCCGCATTAGGTGCATGTCGTGGCATGTTGTACTCCGTCAGAATTGATGATTACAAACAAGAAGAAATAGAGGCCACGTTAGAGGCAATATCGCCATCTAATTTGGCTGCTGTCTTTGGAATACCAGAAGCAGAATTTCAAATTGACTGTAGACAACATCTGACCGTCGAAGAAATTGATAAATTGACAGTAGTTGCAAAACCTTAGGTGTTAAAAATGAAGTGAAACGGTTAAGAGTCAAAAGTGAAAATCTATTGATTCTTTGAAATATTATGCTTGAGATGTTGTTCTTCGGCATAATATTCCAAATAGCTAAGTTTCTTGGCATCACAAGAAACTTGGTCGAATATTGTCTTCAGGAAATAAGTTAGGGAGTTTTTTGACTCCACTTAAAAACAACATCAAACCCCAGCAGAATTAGAGACGCACCGTAACTTTCTGCAGATCGAGATGACTCTTAATCTCAGCCACAGTCAGCTCACAGTTATGCAACAAAGAAGCCAACAGCGCCGCCTCCGCACCTCCAGCCGTCACCGCATCATAAATATGTTCACAATTCCCCGCACCACCCGAAGCAATCACCGGAATCTCCACAGCATCAGCGATCGCCCTAGTTAACGCCAAATCGTAGCCCGCCTTAGTACCATCCGCATCCATACTGGTAATCAACAACTCCCCCGCCCCTCGGCGCACCACATCGATCGCCCAAGTCACCGCATCCAAACCAGTATTCTCCCGGCCACCCTTCACATACACATCCCAACCCACCGAACCATCAGAGTTATGCCGCTGTTTGCAGTCGATCGCCACCACAATACACTGGTTGCCAAATCGATCACTGGCTCGATCAATCAACTCCGGATCACGCACCGCCGCCGAATTCAAACTCACCTTGTCGGCTCCCGCCCGCAACAAAGTCTTAATATCATCCACGGACTGAATACCACCACCTACAGTCAGCGGAATAAACACTTCTTCGGCAGTGCGATAAACTACGTCCACGATCGTCTGGCGCTGCTCATAGCTAGCCGTAATATCCAAAAACACCAGCTCATCGGCACCGGCAGCATTGTAGGTCTTCGCTAACTCCACCGGATCTCCAGCATCCCGCAAGCCAACAAAGTTGACACCCTTGACCACGCGGCCAGCTTTCACATCCAAACAAGGCAAAATTCTTTTAGCTAACATGATTTTTTTAATAAGGTAATTCGGTTCAATATTTATTTAGATTGTGGTAGTCTCATCATCTTCTTCACCAATAGTTTTTTGTAATCCATGTCGAATGTGAAGAATACGAACGGTCGAAACAGCATCACCATCTAATATGGTGAAAAGAACTCGGTATAAACTACGTCCTTTCCCATAAAGTAGTTGACGAATCTATAAACTAAAGTTCTCACTTTCTCTTGCCAGAGCACAACGATTTGGCATTTGAGATAAGGACTCGATCGATTCCAGCAATCTTAAGTACCACTCACTTGCCTGTTTAAGAGAAGTAAATCTAGCTAATCTGAGGGAAGCATTATCAGCCTCAGCTTCGGCAACACTTGAAATCTCGATGCGGTACTTCATGAATTTGCAGAATGATGATGCTTTTGACGCTGTTCTTCAGCAAATTCTTGAAAAGATCTAAATTTCCCAGTATCAAAGTCATTTAACCCTTGCTGAATACCTTGGATAGCCTCAATTGAATCTTGGCTTTCCCTCTCCAGCACACTAGTTAATAATTCAGATGTGATGAAACTAACATCTTGGCCACGTTCTGCCGCTCTGTCACGAAGCATTGTTTCTAATTCTGGACTAAGTGTAACAACAATAGACATTAAATATTCTCCTTTGGAACATGACCAGCATAGTTCATTATATCTTGTTGCAGAGATTCAATTTGGCTATTCAGGGCATCTAGATGAGCCTGATAGCATATTTGCTGGTTCGGATCGTTGGCCGATGCTGCCTTGTTAGCTATTGCGGCTAGGGCAACCTGGAATTTTCGTAGCTGGTCTTGAGTAATGCCATATTGTCTTTCGTTGAAAATCATATATATCAAAGGATACAATCCTTTCAAGTAGGTATAGAGATGTCGATAGCAATCATACCTTTAGGGTTCCCATCTCGATCTTCCTGAAAGAATTCACGATGGGGTTTGCCATTTGTACGAGTTGGCAAACTGGCTGGAAAAAATTCACCCCCATACTTGGCTTTCTGAGCGTGCTCATTATCAAAGTCTGACAAGACTGGATCTATGGATTTCAGTTTTTCAAAATCTACGCCCTCATCTTCCCAACAAACATCAATATCGCTGGGGATTTCTTTGTTTGTCACAAAACTACCACCAATATAGATTTTTTGGCATCCTGCTTGCCGTAAAACCTCACAAGCCCGTTTTAATCCGGCAAGAAGTTTTCGGCGGCAATCATTAAAGGCAAAGAATTCTTCAATTTGCAGCCAAGTAGTCCAATGGAATCCAGATGGTAGGGTGCCGTTCCTTGAAAACTCAATCATATGCTTTGCTTATCGAATGGATAAGCAAAGCATAACATATTTTTATCTAAAACGACGTATACATCAGCATTGATTATCAGATAACCTGATAAGCGATATTATGGCAACGGAATTCAGTAATAAAAGTTAAAGAGTCAAGCTGAGCTGATTCAACTGACCAAGTGGAATGTTCATTGGTTTACCAGATCGCTGAGATTCATAAATCTCAAGAACAAACTGGCCTATACGATGGGCAAACTGTACAGGAACAGCATTACCAATCTGTTGATGAACATGTCTTTTATTTGTCCCCTGAAAGACCCATGAATCTGGGAATGTTTGTAAACGAGCATATTCTCGATCGGTAAAACATCTTAGCCTACTAGCCGAAATTCGCCAAAGCTTTAAGTCGGTGTTAGCATTTCTTACATATAGTCCAGTTTCTCTGTTTTTTGCCTTGCGTTCAGCCACTACATTACCCTGTGCCCAGCCCCAGATCGTAGCAGTATCGATCGCCGGAAACGGTGATGCCAGACTTCTAATTGGATGTCCATCAGATCCAGTCCGGGAAAAACGGCAAGGGACAGGCTTTTCTATCGGGTCAAAATATTCACCGGTCTGACAATGAACTCTACTAGCAAAGCCCCACTGCGGATCATGATTCGGTAAAACAATGGATGAATTAATAGCAATATCGGCCAAATATTCTGAAGCTACAGTATCAAACTGCGGCAACGGCCAACTGAAATCCACAGGAAACTCATCTTTGCTTGCAATAAAAATGAATCTTCTTCTAGTTTGGGGTACTCCGTACTCTGACATTCTGAAAATATGATGTTTCACATGATAGCCAATATCTTCAAATCCTCTAGAAATCAATTCAACAAAGGTCTTACCAGTTATGGGTTCTTTCATTGTTCGCAAATTCAAAACATTCTCTAAAATCACGTAGCGAGGCTTCTTCTCTTTAACCACTCTTACTACTTCTTGAAACAAGAAATTTCTTTTATCATCTTCACGACGATTACCACCTAAAGAAAATCCTTGGCAGGGAAACCCAGCCAAGATCACATCAGAATCAGGTAGGTCCTGAGCGGAAACATCATAAATATCACCTTGAGTGATCTCCCAGTCTGGGCGGTTAGCCCGCAGAGTTTTAACACTCCAATCATCAATATCAGAAGAATACAAATGCTGAAATCCAGCCATCTCAAAACCTAGATCCAGTCCACCTCCACCCGAAAACAGCCCTGTAAACGTAATATTATTATTCATCGCAGCTCTACCCTCAAAGTACTTATCGAAGCAGGACAAACGTATCAAGTTTCTGGAAAGAAGAACCGGTTAAAAGGTATTTACCATACCATCTGATTTCTAGATTTTAGTACAGAACAAATACATAATAAGAAGTTCAGTAGTGAAGATAAACCTGTTCAATTACTAAATTGCTGTAAGCCTCTCCGAATAATATCAACTGTTCAATAGAAGTTTCAATATAAATTCTGATTCGTTTGCCCTATTATCGAAGCTGCTAGAAACATTCTAGAGACGTACTTTAAAGAGGAAAATAAATTAATGTAAAAAACAAAATCCCACTATTGAATAGCAGGATCGCGAAGAAGAAAATATCATAGTCACGGAATATATTACGAACCTGTATTACTTGCAGGAGGGAATGATTGCTTTTCAGCAGCCTGTCTATCCCTTTCGATACTTTCCACCAAAGTATCCCCGGCATCCACTACTATACTTACGACCGGGTGCGATGCGGTAAAATGGTTAGGTTGACTACCGCTCGCGAAAACCTGAGAATGAACTCTTTCTCCGTGCATTACTTTTACTACCTAGTAGGTATGTATATAGCTTAACATATACCATAATACCCTGTATTATTTAATATGGAAAGACGAGATGAATTAAATATTTTAATAACAAGAGCATTACAACATAAGATAAACATATATTTAATTTATTCAAAAGAGCACTCGCTGTTAAGCTTTATCGGCATTTAAAATCTGCTAGCTAGATTCGCTAATCTCAAGCCTAACTTTATTGTACGTAGTCGAGCAATCAGTATACATTTTCCTTGTAATAAGATATATTGATATCATGTCTGCAAATATGTAACCCATCTTCAAATCAATTGATTTTTCAAAGAACTTTATATCTTGATGGTCAAAGCACAAAAATCCAAATATCATTCTTTCTGCATCGTTTTCATCAGGGGCATTATTGTTATCAAACTGCATTATAAATAGATGATCTAGTTCACTTCTTTTAAGAGATAGAGGAATAACTAATGTAGATTTGTAACAGACTTCAGGAGATAGTTCAGCAAGATCCTTTCTTCCACTATCTAACCGCTCCCAACAATCCCTCCAATTTGTATGTTTGTTGAATCCAGGAATTTTTGAGAGCAAAGAGTTCACAGGGTTATTATGAATATATGAATTAACTTTCTCCTGGTTAGTTATACGAGCATTAACGTACAGCCCACTCTTAGCATCACTTGGAATGTCGTTTGATAAGTAATGACTTTCGCCTTTACAAATTCTTTCAAGTGCTGTATTCATAAAGCTATCAATTTTTTTCTCAGGAATAGAGGAACTTCTATCTCTAAAAGCAGTAATTATTGAACCTCTATTCATTAATTTCAAACAAACCCGAGGCTGCTCGGTAGCTCTATCATGAAGACATTGCATAACAAAAGAGAAATTCTCTTTAACAATTATCTTTAAAGCATTATATGAGTAATCTTGCAAATCTCTATAGGAACTTATAATTTCCTCATTCTTCCCAAGATTTGACTTGTGAATGCTACACAAATCTTTCAACTTTTTATGTTTTTGACTCAGAATAAAATGATATTGCGCTATCATCTTTTGGTTATAACATACAGACTTACTAATCGCTTCAAAAAAAGACTTGTACGGATTTACCTTAAAGTATGAGTCAATCTTTACTAGGCTATCAAACTTGACAACGGAAATTGGTGATTCTTCCGACATAAAAAAAGCTTATCCTTCAAATTACAATTTTTTATTGATGCAGAAACCTCACTTACATCTAGACCATTATCTTAGAAAATAACTTTACGTAAGTTTTAGTTATAAATACAGTGTTCTTTGAACTAACGCCTAAACTGAAAACGTATAATCAAACAGGCACAATCTCAATATATCATACTAATTTGTTAACACAACAGTAGCTTCAATGGTGTGAAAAGATATCCCCATACTGCAAGATATCCAGCGAAACCATAGTGGGTAATGCGGCGAAGCATTGTTGCGCCAGTTCCCAACGGTCTTCGCGCTGAAGCATCACAGTCAGCTTATCTTTCACACTGATCAAATAACGCACATCATTAGCAGCATAGCTGAGCTGCTCCTCCGACAAGTTTGCCGCATTTCCCCAGTCAGAAGACTGGGCAGATTTATCTAACTCCACACCTTCGAGCTGAAAAACCAAATCCTTCAAGCCATGTTTGGGAGAATAGGTACGAACGAGCTTACTGGCAATTTTGGTACAAAAAATTGGATTGGTTTCAATACCCAACCGGTGGCGGAGCTGTGCCACATCAAAACGCGCGAAGTGAAATACTTTAGTAATTTGCGTTGCTGTCATTAGCTGCGCCAACAGAGGAGCCTCGGTCTGGTCTTTGGCAATCCGGATAATAGTAACGAGTCCGGGAGCACAAAGTTGTACCAGGCAAAGCCGATCGCGTTGATAATTTAAGCCCATCGTTTCGGTGTCTACGGCTACCGACGATGCTTGCAGGTATCGATCGAGCAGTGCAGCGTCTAGATCTCGATCGCAAACTTGAAAATCTTCGGTCATTACTGGCTATCCAAAGGAGTATCTACAATAAGATATCATCCTAGGCTCCAGAGCAAAATACTTATGAGGAGAGAAGAGCTTAGCCGAACCAGTGAGAGTGAGAATGGTTTGCCGATTTTTCGGCATGTTGGATCATGACATATCCTATATAGCTCAAACCCATCAAGAGTAAGCAAGAGTAGAGATAGGCGCTGAAGACAACGCGGACGGTGGTAGCAACAGACAGTTCTTGAAACAGCATACAAGTTAACCTAGGGCCGTTGATTGAATAGAATGAAGTTCGATTACTCGATCTTGTTCCTTATTACAGAGGTTCAAGTGTGATTTCCGACACATAAGGTTAAAAAATTATAAAACTTTTTCCTCACTGCTAAATTGTACCCTGGATTACCAAAAAATGCTTTACATTTCGTAATATTTTACACTTTTATTATTTTTTTCTCAAATTTAAAGGATTAACCCTTACCATCAAGTCCATAAATACAGCTTACCAGGAAAATATTAGAAATCATTATGACCACCAACCCGCAAGAGCTACAAAGAATTGGCATTGAGAAACTACGTCTTAGTCTCCGAGCAGGACAACAGGCTCTTTGTAACTGGGAAGCTGGTGCCCTAGCGGTTTCTGCCGTTCCAGGGGCGGGAAAGTCTCACAGTATGGCAGTGGCAGCGGCCATCACCATAGCTCGTCAAAAGCTGCATCAAAAAAGAAAGTTAATTATTGTGACTCTCACTAGGTCAGCAGCGGCCAATATTAAAAAGAAAATAGACGATCGATTGCGAGATCTGGGTTTACCACCCACCGGCTATAGCGTCAGCACCATTCACAGCTTGGCCTGGAACATCACCAACAGCTATCCAGAACTATCCTTAGTGGATACAAACGATCGCACTGTCATTACACCACAGCCCAACCACAAACTGGTCAGGACAGTGGTAGATCGCTGGTTGCCGAAAAACCCCGATCGATACAAAACCCTGTTGACGGGAATGGGCTTTGATGGCGAAGAAACCGAAAGAATGCGGCGACAGTCAGCGATTAAAAGTGATTTATTGCCCAACCTGGCTTTAGTAGCAGTGAGCGAAGCCAAAAGCTCAGGAATTTCGGCGGCTGAGCTATGGAAAATTGCCGCCCAGAACAACAATCAGCATGAGGATGAATACGATATTTTAAATATCTGCGCTGGTCTATACGAAGAATATCAAAGCCTGTTAACCGAAATGCGCTACCTAGACCACGACGAAATGATTTTGGGAGCCTTACGAGTTTTGCAGAATCCGGCAGCTTGTCAGCGCTGGCAAAGCCAAGTATATGGAGTATTTGAAGACGAGGCCCAAGATTCTAGTCCACTTCAGTTTCAACTGCTACAACTATTAGCTGGTGGCACAGCAAGCCCTAATTTAATTCGAGTCGGCGATCCTAACCAGTCAATTAACTCTAGCTACACCTCCGCAGACCCGACAGATTTTCGGGATTTTTGCGATCGATGTGCCAATAGCGACAAGCTAGCCAGCATGACTCAAGCAGGGCGTAGCGCCTCACAAATCATCACAGCAGCCAATCATCTATTGCACTGGAGCAATCGCACCTTCCACCCCGAGGCCACGCGGGAAGAACTAGGTAAAGTTTTTTGGGCGCAAGATATTCAGCAAGTAGAATTTGATGACCCTCAGCCCAACCCGATCGCCATTGGTCAGGGGGTAGAAATTCATCGCCCTCAAACTATTTTTCAATCGATCGAGCAAATTAGCGAAAGAATTATTGGCTTGCATGAGCAAGATCCTGATCTGAGCATGGCAATCTTAGTACGAGATAACCGTCAAGCCAAATTTGTCCGGGAAAAGTTAGGGGAAATATTGAAAGGTCGATCGGAAATTAAAATCAGCACGGCCAGCGGCGATCGAGCTTCCCAGATTCCACAAGATATGTTGCATTTGCTGCAATTTATCGCTCGTCCCCATTCTCCAGATAATCTCAAAAAAGCTTTGGATGTGTTGTTAGAACGCAAATTAATTGCCGCACAAGATACTAATTTTTTGGCGATTTTACCTGAGCGCTTTTTGTACCCCCATCAAAACGATCCATCAATTCCCCCCAATGCGCTGGTAGCTCAGACCTACTGCCGAGAATTAATTGGGGCTAGGACTAACCTGCCACATTTTCAGCTAATTAGTTATTTGGCCGATAAATTGGAATATCAGGCAATGGAATTAGCGACAGCCGATAAATTATCGGAGTTGATAGCGAAGCAAACTTTTGGCAATAATTCAATTGAAGCCAGCATTGCGGCTTTACAAGAAACTGTACTGTCCGAAAGATTCGCTAATATCGACGAAGAATCGGAAGATGCTTACACAGCTACAGGCCAAGTAACTATTTTGACGATGCATAAATCAAAGGGATTAGATTGGGATGTAGTTTTTCTGCCTTTTTTGAGTGAAGATATTATTCCTGGTACATCTTGGATTCCGACGAGCCAACAGTTTTTAGGAGACTTTAATATCGGCGAAGTTGCCCGCACCAAAATTCGTGCCCATGCCCATCAAAAAGAGATACCATCAGCAGTAGAAGCTTATAATCAAGCTAAGTTCCTCAAAAGTGCTGAGTCGTTACGACTACTGTATGTAGCTATGACCAGAGCTAAGAAATTATTGTGGATGGCAGCAGAGCGGGAAGCGCCATTTAGTTGGAGTAGCTTTGACCACACTAATACTCGATCTAAGCTCAGCGCTAAACCGCCATCACCAGCAATTTTGGAGCTAGAAAGATTCTTGCGTTAAGCCCGTCATTTGTTGAGGTGTTGGTTTTTGATTTTGGCAGCAATTTCAGCCAGTTCAGAAGCTTGCTGCTGACGATTATGTGATAGACTATCACGGTAGGCAATTACATCTTCAAAACAGATCCGCCGGTGACTACCGACGTACTGATAGGGAATTAAATTTTCATCTAGTAATTTGTAGATGTAAGGACGAGAACAACCCAAGATTTCGGCGGCCTCATTGCAGCTCAAATATTTCACTTGCGGAATAACTGACACAGCTTGGCCACGACTTAGGATATTGACCAAGTAATGCAGGGCATTTTGTACAGAAGTCGGCAAAACGAGTACTTCGCCTTGAGCATTGATCAGATGCACCGGCCCAGTAGCCAAAGCTATTTTTAAGGTTTGCAGTTCTGGATCATTTTTTTCAGGTGTAAAAACCGCTGATAGCAGTCCTTTCATAGATTTCCTTGAGAAATTGAATTGGTGGATTTTTTTGATGGAGCATGAATAACTGCAATAAGTGTAAGACTTTTCTAGCACTTGGACACTTTTATTTTTAGTTAAGTGTAATAAAAGAATAATTAGTTTGACAGTTAGTAATCTATTTTAGTTAGTTAAAGTGTCACAAGTGTAAATCTTTTCAGAGCTTGGTGATATTGTTTTCTCATTCAAATGCAAAAATAGAAATAAACTATTCAAATTAGTTAAAAGTGTCATAAGTGTAGCTCAAGTCTAGCAGATTGAGGCTACGTATAAGTTTCATGTGTAATAAGCAAATAATTAGTGCAGCACTCCATAAAAACTATTCAAGTTAGTTAAAAACGTCTCAAGTGTAAGGAGACAGCTTATACTTCTTGCCAGCAAAGGGTTTCAAGCAAAAAGCCTGACCGTTGAACAAGATCGATTCAACCTATTCAGATTAGTTAAATAGTGTCACAAGTGTAATTATTTTCCAGCAGTTGGATATCACAAAATGTTTTGTGGTCGATCGGGCAAAAGCGGCTTGTACAATAGAAAAATTATTCAAATTAGTTAAAAAGTGTCATATATGTAAAATATGTTTGGCAGATAGGCGCTGTACCTGGTTTTCAAGTGTATTAAGTGAAAAATAAGTTCGGCACCTACTTAAACTATTCAAATTAGTAAAAATAAATGTAATAAGTGTATTAGCAGTCCAACACTTGGACAGAGCAGTAAGTACCGAACCGCCAGAAAGCAGGGCAATACCCACAAAGTCACGAACAATTGCAGAGAGTCAAGTCAAAGCGATCAAAATGCTCGATTAAATAGCACATAATCATCTAGGGATAGACGGTGCCCATATGACAAAACATTTTCTATGAATTGTCATAAGTGCAGAGATGTTTCATCACTTGGACAGAGCAGTAGGTGCTGAACTTCCACAAAACAGGGCATCACTCACGGGGCGTAAGCATAGGCGCAGCCAGAGAAGCAGGTAAGGGCGATCAGCCAGCCAAACCCACCCCACAAAAGATTTATCGAATAACAGATAAATTAGAAAATCATCGATCGCCATTGATCAGCAATAACAAGGGCAAAGCCGCTCACTCACAGCCGCTGAAATATCATGAAAACTCGCTGATTTCCTTGAATGCCGATGAAAACGTAGAGGGCGGGTTTTTATTTTTGGTTGATGATTTGTTTTTTGTTGGCGGATAAACCCGCCCCTACGTTACGGATTTCGGTTTTTTCGGTTGGCCGCCCTGCATCGATCGATTTTCAAACATATCAACGAACATCAGATATCAACTTCACTGCAAACCGGATTTTTGTAAAAATTCAAAAAATGGAATTTGCGAATTTTAGATATATATCAAAAAAACAACTTTTCAAATTTTCAGTAGATCTCAGATGATCTATTTATATTTGCTCTGAATCTTTAGTAATCAAAATATTTGTGATATCCACTGACATAATAGATAAGTCAATACTTTTGAAGTATCCATAACAAACTCTTTGATACTTTAAAAGTATTTAAACTATTTAACCAGTTTAAATACTAATGGAGCAGATATGGAACTTAGACATCTAAAATACTTTATTGTGCTAGCAGAAGAATTACATTTTAGGCGGGCTGCGGAGAGGATCGGAATCGCTCAACCGCCTTTGAGCAAACAGATTCGGGACTTGGAACTAGAGCTAAAAGTAAAGCTTTTTGAGCGGAATCAACAGCGAGTACTACTGACTAAAGCTGGAAAAGTATTCTTGAAGGAGGTACGGCTGGTGATGGCTCAGGTAGGTACTGCTGTTACCAAAGTTCAACAAGCTCATCAAGGCGGGGCGACCAAAATATCGATCGGCTTCAGTGCCCCTGCTTACCAAGTTCTCGAAAAAGTCTTAGCAGCACTGAAAAATATTACTCCAGAAGTGCAAACTTCACTGCAAGAACTAAATAGTTTGGAACAATTAGCAGCACTGCGGAGCAATAGAATAGATTTGGCGCTGGGCTATTTACCTGATTCGGCATTGTTGCAGCGAGACGGATTGGAAAGCAAAGCCGTCCAGTCGGAGAAATTCTATTTGGCTATCTCAGAGAAATATCCAGATCAGACCCCCATCCAGAAATTTGATCGATTAGGTTTAACAGCAAAAGATTTACCACATCAAAATCAGGAATCGGGAGAATTAACAATAGCTCCTAAAGTGTTGCTGTCGATCGACACTTTAAGCAGCACAACACTGATTTTGGCTAAAGATCAGTGGGGAGACTTTGCAGAAATTAGATTATTGGAGGTTTTGAATCAAATAAATATTAAGCCCAAGCAAATCCAAGAGGTTTCTAAGATGGAGACTGCTTTATCATTAGTGGCTCAGGATCTTGGTGTGACTGTAGTAAATTCTGCTTTTTATAGTTTTCAAAAATCGGGAGTATGCTATGTAGATTTACGGGAAAGCCTGATTAGGAAAGATATTGGGATGATTTGGAGAAAAGATTGTGGTTTAGTGAGCTTGGAGACAATAGTTAGTTCGATTAAATCAGAGATATTGGAGAAAGCTTGAGATTTTGATTTTTTAAATTTTTTGCTTTGAGCTTTAGATCTTTATTTTTTGTTTAGAAGATCACTAATAACTGTAAAAAAAATTAAAACTAAAAAAATTGATATATGTACAAAAATTCTAAATTCTAAAATTTCTAATTCGATCTTTTATAGATCTAGTACCGATCAATATTGGTCGGTATTTTATTTTGAATTCCAATTAATTTAGATTCTGACCAAAAAACAAGGTAATTACAATTCTCCCTTTGCTAAATAGATATTTACCTTTCCCTCTGGCTCAAATACGAGAGTTACTACGTCCTATAATTGGAACTTCTACTTTCCCTAGAGCATACTCATGAAATTTTCTACCCTTTCGATCGCCTTAGCTTCCATTGCTGGAGCTAGTCTGATGACTGCTACATCTGCCCAAGCCCAATTACTCCCAGAACCATGGGTATCTATAGGAACTAAAGATTCTGCTGTTTCCTATAGTGTTGGAGTCAAAATTTTTGATTTAGGTGCAGAGTTTGGTTCTGGTGCTCAAGGTGCTACAGGTGTGGATGCCCTAAAGTTTTTTAGTTTGCCTTTTGTTTCACCCTATGTTGGCGTTGGTTACTATTCCGGTAGAGAATCGATCGCTTATTCAGGCGGCGTAAAATTTTATCCTTCTGGAAATATATTTTATGGTGCAGGCTATCATTCTATACGTGGCATCAATGGCCAAGTTGGTGTTCGTTTCTAAGTTCTGACTAAAATCTATGCTTTTATCTCCTGACCAACGCTCCAAAATGGATCTGACTGATGATGCCGTGTTCTATAGCGAACCTCGGTTTGTGACCCATGTAGATACGGCTTTTATCCAACGTTTGACTGCTCTTTACCGTCAAGTATTGCAACCCGATACCAAGATTTTAGATTTGATGAGTAGTTGGGTTTCCCATTTACCTGAAGATTTAGAGTTTTCAGAAGTGGTGGGACATGGCTTAAATGAAGCTGAGCTGGCTCGGAATCCTCGGCTCGATCGATACTTTGTTCAAAACCTCAACAAAGACCTGAAGCTGCCTTGTGATGATGGTGAATTTGCCGCAGTGCTGAATACTGTGTCGGTACAATACTTGCAGTTCCCAGATGCCATCTTCGCGGAGATTCTACGGGTGTTACAGCCAGGTGGGACGGCGATTATCAGTTTCTCGAATCGGATGTTTCCTCATAAGGCGATTAACGCTTGGCGGGATGGCAGCGATGAGCAACACCTAGAGCTGGTATCGAGTTATTTTCGAGCAACTCCAGGTTTTGGGGAGCCGAAGGTAGTGGTACACCGGGGCGGCGGCCTGTTGCCTTGGCTGAGCCTTACCGATCCTTTTTATGTGGTGATGGCTAAAAAGGTTTAACTGTTGATATATGTAGACTGAAGAAGCCTCATTTTATGTGGGGCTTTTTTATTATGACTGTGGGGTGTTAACTCAAAGCGGAACAAAGACCCCACGGATAGAAATGAAAGACCCTCTCCCTTTGCAGGAAAAGGGAGAGGGTCTCGCGGCTTAAATCCCTACTAATGAGTGTGGTTTTCTAGTTGGTAGGGCTTTTCCATAGCTTGTGCAATTTCAGGGGATATCTGAAAAGTCTTGTCTATTAGAAGAAAGAAAATTTTACAAAGACTGGACTTATTTTTTGGTTATCTAGTTAGTATTGAAATGCTTTTGAAGTGCTTTGAAAGCAATAGTTAGTTTTTGCTTTTTCAAAAAATTGCGCTTTGATAACATCATTTGTTACATGTAAACTTGAAAATATTGATACAAGTTTTTTGATATTACAGTTTTGATAGCGATTAAGCTTATTAATACTTTTACACGATTTTAGGACGTTTGGCAAGCCATTGATGGTGTTGTTAAGCTAAAACAAGTATATTGATTTTCTGGAAAGAAAAACCTTTCAGAAGATATTTGTTGTGTCATCTGAATTTCCAAATTCTAGTATAGAACAAATGCTCTGAACCACACAGCAAGAATTTTATCTTGACCTGAGCTAGAATAGACTGCACAGACTTCACAGTAGATATCTATGAATTGGTGGCAGCAGCTTAAAACGAATAACTTGGCACGGCTAGGCGGTATTATTTTAATATTGCTTTACACGATCTCGATCGCGGCAGAATTTGTTGCTCCCTATAGCCCTTACGAATCTCAGAAAGATGGTTCGCTGCTGCCGCCGACTGCCATTCACTTCAATAGTCCCGAAGGAGTATTTCTGGGGCCGCATGTCTATCCCATCACTCAAGGGCCAACAGATATCGAGACGGGCGATCGAGAGTTAAAGATCGATACCAAGCAGCCTTCGTCGCTACGGTTGTTTGTCACTGGTGATCCTTATAAGTTGTTTACGATCCAGATTCCCACCCTGCCCCAGTTAGGAGCCGTAAAGCCCAGCAAGAATACTGGCAAAAGTAAAGATATCATGATTTTCCCTGGAATTAATGGAAATCTACATTTGTTTGGTACTAGCGGTCCCGGCAGAATTAATCTATTTGGCACCGACGAACAAGGTCGTGATCAGTTTAGCCGGATGGTCTATGGTAGTCGGATTAGCTTGTTTGTAGGCTTAGTGGGGATCTGTATTTCTTTTCCTCTGGGAACTTTGATTGGGGGGATTTCTGGATACTTTGGAGGCTGGATTGACACTATCTTAATGCGGATTGCGGAAGTTTTGATGACCATTCCTACTCTGTATTTGCTGGTGGCCTTGGCCGCAATCTTACCACCAGGGATTTCTAGCGCCCAACGGTTTTTGTTGATTGTGGTGATCACCTCGTTCATTAGATGGGCAGGATTAGCGCGGGTGGTCAGAGGCCAAGTGTTGTCTTTAAAAGAACGAGAATTTGTGCAGGCGGCGCAGGTTTTAGGTGCACATCCGCTGTATATCATTACCCGCCATGTGTTGCCTCAAACTGCAACTTATTTGATTACGGCGACGACTTTAGCCATTCCTGAATTTATTATTTCGGAGTCGGTGCTTAGCCTGATTGGCCTAGGAATCCAGCAGCCTGATCCTTCTTGGGGTAACTTGCTCTCGATCGGTGGTAATACTTCCATCTTGACTTTCCAGCCCTGGTTAGTGTGGCCGCCAGCATTGCTCATTATCTTAGTGGTACTTTCCTTCAACTTATTGGGTGATGGTTTGCGAGATGCATTAGACCCGCGTAGTTCTCGTCGATAGTAGACTAAATCCCTGTCAAATTAACTTATTTGATCTCTTACTTTTTTTTAACTCCTAAATATTCATCAATTTTCTTCAACCTGCCGAATACTGCAATGTCATTGTCATACAGCTTAGATACCGCATTTTCTGTGATAACTGCGGTTGCCACCATATTTATTAAACATAGCCCTGTTACTGCTATAGCCAGGGATTTCCAGCTTAGTACTTTGTTTAGAAATGATTGCTGAGAATTAAAAAGATTTTTTATTTCAATTAATGAATTCTTAGATTCTGACTGCTCTTGACGTAAGGATACACCAACAGATTTCAAGTCTTTGAACTCATCAGTTTGTTTCTTTATACTGGCCTCAATTTTTTCATTTAAGTTGATCATGCCTGATTTGATTTTTTCGTTTTCCTCTCGCAACAAGTTTAAATTGTTAACAACTACGCTGAGATATCTAATTGACTCTTCTGTTGCTTCCAACAAGTCAGATATGGCTAAACCACCCTGATCTTTTTGATTTTGCAAAAATGCCAAAACATCCTCAAGACTGCCAGCTAAGCTGCTAATTTGCTCTTGCTGATCTCTGCTTTGTTGCCTGAGGTCTGAGTCGGTGTTATCAGCCGAAGAAGAATTAGTTTGGTTCATACATTTGTACGATTGTTACTTTGTCCTGAGGAGATTATGATAGCTAATACGGGAAAGTCAAACCAGCTCATTCACTAGCGACTGCTGTTATCGGCTGTATTGCTCCTGCTTGCACAAACAACAATAACGCTAGTCGTATGACAAACGCAACCGATCAAAAACTGAAAGATATTATCAGCACAGCGAAAAGCCTTAATGGTGATCAGCCCCTACCGCAGAACGTCAACGAAAGACTAGAGGAGCTTAATAAGAGATCTGCAAACCTCCGTGGATCAAGTGCCCAAAGCACCGATGCTCAGATACCTAAGCAGAATCTGGTAGCCAGGGGCATTCCCAGCAGGGGAGCATGGGCTGTTGCTGTTTTTGATATGGGTACTGCATCATTGACGGTGAGAAGATACGAGAATGGTAAGGAAGTTGGCTCTCCTATTATTCTAAACAGTCAATATGTGCCAAGGAATGAGCGTCTTCCTGGAGCTTTTTCTGGGATCGACAAACGACCTGAGGGGGGCATAGATTACAGAAATGAGTCCCAGTTGTCTAGAGTACAAAATAATGGAGCTATTCCGCTTGGTGAGTATGATATTAAGATGTTGAGTACTCCTACTAAAAAATCCGGCGACTATAGAAGGAACTATGCAGGTTATGTCACCCGTGACTGGATGGTTCTAGATGCCAGGGACAAAAAACCTGGTAATGATATAAATGACGCTTATGGTAGAGATGGCTTGAGGCTACATTTGGGTCGCTCATCATATGGCTGTGTGACGGTGCCTATTGCCAACGCATTGGAGTGGAGAGAAATCGAACGTAAAATTCCTGAGGGTGATCCGGGACAGGTCGTAGGAAGTATGCAGGTAATAGATTCTAGGCCAGGAGTTGGTAACAGTATAAACCCTAAAGCGGGTGGATTTGAAAGGTAAGATACTTGTGCCACCGAATGTTGCTGTATCTGCATCCCATTTTTAACCAAGCTTTAGCACTTTTAAACAGTTTTATGATCACAAAGATATTATTGCCATCTCTGTTAATGGTCAGTCTATTTGTTGCATTTAAGCATCAAATTAAAATGGAAGCAAATCCTTTGTCTGAGGATACTAAGCCAATTAAGAATGTTCTAATTGCATTCAGCGAAACAATTAATGGGGAAAAATTATTTGGGTATCGTAACCAATATGGCAAGGTGATAATAAAGCCACGTTTTTCTGAAGGCGGGGACTTTCGAGATGGTTATGCGAAGGTAAAAAAACCAATCAAAGAAGGAAAGGTCTACAAGTACAGCCACAAGTTCGACTATTTTGATGGAGAGGATCTACTTGTTATCAATGAAGCTGGTGAAGTAATTATTGAAGGTAAAGACAATGAGTCTTTTGTTTGCCAAAGCAATGGATTTTTGTCGAAAGATGTTGTGCCAAAAGGTTCTAAGCCTGGTGCTTATAGTGCCCACGCAACTAACGCAGAAATAGTTGATCTCAAAAGCGGTAAAACAATTCCGTTGCCACCAGAGATTTCATACGTTGATTGTTTCAAAAATGGTATTGCTGTGGTTGCTTTGAAACCTGAGGTAATAAATCCAAGCATAGAAGTAGAACAGTTATCAAAGTGGGGATATATCGGCAAGGATGGCAAGTACAAAATTGAGCCGATATATGATCAAGCAGAGGATTTTGATAACGGTGTAGCATTGGTGAAAAAAGATAATCAAGACTTTTTTATTAATTATCAAGGCAAAAAAGTTCGACCAAACACTGTGAAACTATTAGGAGGTCAAGTTTTTAGTGAAGGACTCACTATGGTCGAATCCCCGCTAGGTACATTTAAAGGAGTTAATATCTATGGTGAAACCGTTTTTAAGTTGCCAAAAAACTTAGAGTGCTTGACTTTGACTTTGGAAAGAGATTTTGCTGATGGTCGTTTACCTGTGAAGGATAAAAAAACAGCCAAATATGGTTATGTCGATCGAGCTGGCAGGCTGGTTATTAAAACTCAGTTCAAAAGCGTAGGTCTTTTTAAAAATGGTATTGCGGAGGTCGTTACATCCCGCAACCATAAAGCTTATATAAATACCGCTGGTGAAATTACATGGGAAGAAAAATAGTATAATTACTGTTCACGTATTGGCTTAGTATAAACTGGCTCCACTAAATCATCTTTATTTTCTAGCTTTGGTTAGTATATCCACCAGCTCTACCAATCGTTTCTGTGCTGCTTTCCCCTTCGTCTAACGACCTGCAAGATGCTTTATACCAGTGCAGATTGCGACGCTAAGATAAAAACCCTAAAGTTTTTCATCTAAATTTCCCTGTGATCCCGCTATGATCCCAATGAGGACATTAAGTTATTGACTTTTCTTTCCTGCAAGTCATAATTTGCGACTAGAATTTACGAGACGAGCACCAGCGCACTTGTGGGCAGCAGTATCGGCAGGTAGCGCTGATGCGTAGTTGGTGCATCGCAAGTCCTTTCCATTACTGGCTCTCACTATTAGCTCTATGTCTCATCCTTTATACATCGCTTTTATTTGGCATCAACATCAGCCGCTCTACAAGTGCCGTGATGGTAAATATCGGTTGCCATGGGTGAGACTGCATGGCACCAAAGATTACCTAGACCTAATTTTGCTGCTCGAAAAATATCCTAAGTTGCACCAGACCGTGAACTTAGTTCCATCTTTGATCGAGCAGTTGGAAGATTATATTGCGGGTACGGCTTTCGATCCTTACTTAGAATTGGCCTTGATGCCGGTCGATAAGCTCACTACTCAACAGCGCCAATTTACTATTCATCACTTCTTTGATGGCAACCACCACACCCTGATTGACCCTCATCCTCGCTACAAGGAACTTTACGATCAGTGTCAGCATAATGGCGAATCTTGGTGCCTAGATAACTGGCAAGAGCAAGATTACAGTGACTTGCTAGCTTGGCATAACTTGGCTTGGTTTGATCCATTGTTTTGGGATGATCCAGAAATTGCTGCTTGGCTGGCTCAAGATCGGGGCTTTACTCTGAACGATCGACAGCGCATTTATTCCAAACAGCGTGAGATCATTGGTCGGATTTTGCCGCAACACCGCAAAATGCAAGAAACCGGCCAGCTAGAAGTTACCACCACTCC
>JAAFHZ010000210.1 GCA_013297675.1 Synechococcales cyanobacterium bin59.metabat.ball.084
ATGTTGGCCATGCACCCTCAAAAAAACTACCCGCTTCTGGGTCAAATATTATATCCTAGCTGCGTCACCCTCATGATAGATGCGCTAATGTCTTGACACAAGACATTGACCATATTTTGGTACAGTAGGCTGCAATGCACACTATTGAAAGAATGATCTATGAGCTATCTAGAAGCTACTGCCCGACTTTATGCCGAGGCAGCCGAAATCCCTCAGGTCGGACTTTGTTGTATCAGCTCACCCCCCTTACAACTGCCTGGGCTGAACATTCCAGAAATTATGTACCAAATGAACTATGGTTGTGGTTCTACTGTGCATCCAGCAGAGCTGATTAATCAGCCCACAGTGTTATATATCGGCGTGGGCGGTGGCTTGGAAGCACTTCAATTTGCTTACTTTGCTCGGCGTGCTGGAGCCGTGGTTGCGGTAGATCCGGTAAGAGAAATGCGTCAAGCTGCAACCCAAAATTTGCAGATGGCAGCTTTGGAAAATGATTGGTTCACAGCCGATTTCGTGGATATTTTAGATGGCGATGCTTTTAATTTGCCCATGCCGGACGCTTCGGTAGATGTGGTGGCTCAGAACTGCTTATTTAATATTTTTGAACCGGCAGATCTAGGTCGAGCTTTGGCCGAAGCCTATCGAGTGCTTAAACCCGGTGGTAGGCTGCTGATGAGCGATCCAATTACCAATCAGCCAATACCGGATGTTTTACGCCAAGACGATCGACTGCGGGCAATGTGTCTATCGGGGGCGTTAACCTATGAAGAATATACGCAATTTATTGTGGAATCTGGCTTTGGTCAAGTAGAAATTCGATCGCGCCGCCCTTACCGATGTTTAGATGTACATAGCTATGAATTAACCACCCCTATTTTGTTAGACAGCCTAGATTCAGTGTCTTTTAAAGTACCAATTCCCGCCGATGGGGCTTGTATTTTTACTGGGAAGACGGCTAGCTATATTGGCGCATTGGAGTTACTGGATGATCAAGCTGGACATGTGCTGCAACGAGGCTTGCCCCTAGCTGTTTGCGATAAAACTGCTGCTAAGCTAAAGCAGCTTCCAGATGTTTTTCTGAGTGATTCAACCTGGCACTATACTGGCGGTGGGTGCTGTTAGTTGAAATACCCAAAAGATCGAGTAGGGGATATGATGTTACAGAGTCGAAATTTTTTCTCGATTCCATGACATTAATAGACATTGCTAAGACTCTATACAATAAGAACCAAAACAATAAATTTCTCCCTGCTCGATTATTTGTAACGCCGATCGAAAATCAGCCTGCGCTCTTTTTTAATCTTCAGTGTCTTTGGAGATTGCTTTCAAATGAATGTGTTTATAGCCAAGTTTGATTTCAAATTCGTCGCCAGGAGATAGATTTAAGGCTCTAGTGTAGGCCGAACCGATTAATATTTGACCGTTTTGGTGGACTGTAGCACGATAGCTTGCTTCCCGCCCTCTACCGTCTACGCTAGATTTTTCATCAACATTAATTCCTTCCGACTGTAGTACAGCATCATAGAATTTTGTGAGATTGACCTTGACATTACCACTTTTATCTACGGTGTAATATCCACAGCCTTTGGCAGTTTCACTTTTCGATAAACTAGCAAGTTCTTTAATCTTTGCTTTTAAGGCTTTCCCCGTCAAAGGAATGACTTTTTCTGCGGGGGCTTCTGCCTGGGCTTTTGGTGTTTTTTGTTTCGCTGGAGCTGCTATTCTGGCCATTTTCTTATGCTAAAAATATTTCTAGCCTTAATTATATGCTGTTAATGGCTTGATTTTAAACACTAATGTTATTTTTTTTAATCTCCAGATCAATTTCTTTCTATCCCATAGGTTGGGGATAATTGCTCTAGGTATTTTTGTTGGAGTGAGGCAAGATAATGGAGGGTTCATAACCAATATTCGGCTGCCAGAGGTACTTTCTGGCTATATGCAGAGATATTAGGTAACTGAGATCTGGTCACTTTATTATCGCAATTAATTAGGTTAACCAAGACAAACTCTCTAGCTTATATCCATTGATCAGTGATTTGATACCGTTAATTTATTATCTCTTCTAGGTGATTGTCTTGATCTAGTGGATGGGTGGTAAGTCAGCCAACGATCGCCTAGAGTGAGAAAGCACCAGAATATATTTCATTATGCTGCCCAGAGAAAACCTCTTAAAATTAGCAGAAAACCGCGATACTGTAGCCCGAGCGATCGATTTAGCCGAGAGTGCTATCAAGACCTGGGAAATGACTGTGACTGATTTCCTGTCACCGCCCGAGCTGGCCGAGATTACGGGTATTTTTAGCCGTTTGACTGAGATTCAGCTTTTTCCCTGGGGTGGTTATCCTCAGGCAGAGCGGCAGCGCATTGGGATCTGTCGATCGGAGCTGGCTTTAGATCAAACGGCGGTACCGCTGATGGCGGTGCAGATTGCCGGTAACTTTTTGTTTGACTCGGCCACTCATCGCGATTTTTTAGGGGCGATGCTGGGTGCGGGCATTGTGCGGGAAAAAACTGGTGACTTGATTGTAGCGGGTGATCAAGGCGCTCAGGCAATCATTGTGCCGGAGTTGTTAGATTATTTAACGGCGGCGTTAACTCAGGTGCGATCGGTGCCGGTGCAGGTAAAGCCGATCGAGTTTAGTGAGTTGCGGATTCGGGAGCCAAAGAAAAAGGAGATGGTCACAACAGAAGCTTCGCTCCGGCTGGATGCGATCGCTTCAGCGGGTTTTGGCATGTCTCGGAGCAAGATGGTGGACTTGGTGAGCGGTGGTGATGTGCGGGTGAATTGGAAAGATGTGAGCCAGCCGTCTTTTCAGCTTAAGGCTGGAGATTTGGTGGCAATTCGCGGTAAGGGGCGTTTGGAAGTTGGTGAAGTGGCGATTACTAAAAAAGAGCGCTATCGGATTAACTTAACTCGCTATGTTTAGCTAATCCGCCTCAACACCTAGTTCCCGCAACATTCCCAATTCCTTGCCAAGTTCCATTGTGTCTCAGCCAGCCTGCAAAGTCTACCTTATCTGGATCGTACAGATGCTGCCATCTTTGATTTGAATCTTGTTGACCGAAGCTGAGATCGCTAGCTGGTTGATTGCGGGCATAGTTAATATCTGGGTGAGAAGATGTGGTTTTTGGGAAGAATGCTCTCCAAATTAACTTGGGAATATTGGCGGGATTTGTGAGACTGAAATTTTCTAAATTCCAGAGCAATTCACTGGGGCTACTGATATAATAGGGACGGTGTAACTCCACGCTTAAAAGGTTTTTATGGCCACAGCTTCTAAGCGATCGATCGATACTTTGCTGCTAGATGTTACCAATGCAAAGCTGACAGTAACGCCAGAGTACTTTGATCAACTTTGTATCGACAACCCCGACCTACGCCTAGAATTAACCAAAGATGGAGAATTGATTGTTATGGCTCCAGCGGGTGGTGAAAGCGGTGAAAAGAATGGAGATTTATCTGGGCAAGTTTGGTACTGGAATCGGCAAACCAACTTAGGTAGAACATTCGATTCGTCAACAGGCTATGATTTCACGGCATTTGGGGGTGGAAAGCTATCGCCTGACGTTTCTTGGTTTGAAAAATCTCGCCTAGAAGGAGTAATAATCGTTGGGTTTATTCCTGCTGTACCCGATTTTGTAATTGAGCTGCGGTCGGCCACAGATAATTTGAAACCGTTGCAGGAAAAAATGAAGGAGTATCAGCGGTTGGGGGTAAAGCTCGGCTTGCTTATTGATCCAAAGAACAAGCAGGTAGAGATCTATCGGCCAGAACAAGAAACAGAAGTATTGGATGCTCCAGCTTTGATCGACTGCAATGAGGTCATGCCCGGTTTTGTATTGAGCATGAACAAAATTTAGTAATCATTTAGAATTGCTACATAAGTAGGTCGCCACTAATATTCAGAACACTTAAATTTTCCAACATAATTTTCATCCGCTGGGTAGAAACTCAGTTTTTCATTGCTACTTTAGATTTTTGGTGAACAGGAGATTGAGGTATTCAAAAGAATAAATTTTTGCCCACGTGACATACTCCCGACGCTCATGCTAACGCATAGAGCGCGGGCTTCTCAGTGAACCCTGCTATTGCATCGGGCATTACCTGAGCTTTAAGGACGAGATGACCCACCGCCCTGTGTTGGATATTAATG
>JAAFHZ010000211.1 GCA_013297675.1 Synechococcales cyanobacterium bin59.metabat.ball.084
TAACGGTGGTGTCTTCTCTGAAGCTTCAGGAGCGAAATATTCTTGAATTTTTGTCTGAGTCTGTTGCAGCAAAGCGTTCTGGTCAAGTACCTCCATCTCTTATCCCCTAGCCCCCTGAACTTCTACCTTTACGCTTATGGGGCACCACAGCCAAAAGATGAGAAGGTGGGGGTATGGCGCTCTGCAGAGATGGTTTAAGGCTCCAGCCTATCTAACCAAGAAACTACATCAGCCAAGGTTTGCCACTGGAAGATTTCTGTGGCGATCGCGTCTAACTGTTCACTCGTCAGCGTGGCCATTCGTTCCACTTCAGCTTCCACTCCCAGTTGCCCCCCAAACCGTGATCTTACAAGTAAACTCACCGTCTGAAACTTACCTCGTTGTTCCGCAGCAGGAATTTCCACATCAAAAAAGGCATCTATTTGTTCTAGGGTTTTCATGATGGCATTTTCCTCATTTGTGATTTCTAGGGGATTTCGTTCTCTTAAATAGGCTGCGTACTGGGCACATACTCTGAGTATATCGTTTCTCTCTCGACGGCGGCCAGAGAGTTGCTCAATAGCGCTAAAAGCCTGTTGGCAGCTTTGACTGGAACTCAACATTTTTAACCATAGGGTCTCTGAGCCAGCCGGGAGTTCTTCCAATACCACAATGCCCATCATGGCGGCTGGGGGCAGACGATAAACTCCTTCACCAAGTTCTGGGTCGGGTTGGGCAGCCCATTGACGTAGTGTGGGCTGGCTGCAATTCACTGTGAGAATCCATGTAAAGGGCTTTTCGCGTTTGAGGGCTTCTCTGTATGCGGGGCCACTTTTTAGGGTTTGCTTTAGCTCATTTGATCGCTCTTGCCAATATAGGTTTCGGCGGGTTTGGCAACGATCGAGATGGTCAAGGCTCAGGTAGCCGCTGTAATGTTCCACAATGATTGTGGGATGCACAGCCATGAGTTTATCGAACCAGCCGAGGTCTTCGGTTTGCCATGCAGGGCTTTGGGTGTCGGCGACAAAAAGTAGATCGATCGCTAGGTCTTCGTCACGACGGACGGGGATGTTCTCGCGGACGTTGCCTTTGGTTTTGTAGAGTGCTTTGACATAGAGTTTGGCAAAGCGATCGTGTCTGTATTGACTCACGGGAGTTAGTCCGTTGCTGCTCACCTACTCTATCAGAATTTGGAGATGGTCTATTGTGATGCTTTCCCTCTTTATCTATCCACTATCGATTACCAATCGGTCTAACGATTCTAGTCAGCGTCTGTGAGCCACATTATGCCCATTTCATAGATCAATTTGTTAGTCCGTTACACTAGATCTGTTAACCCGCATCTATGATCTGTATTTCAAGTTAATCTGGGATTCTACGGCCCCATCGATGACCCACTGACCATCTAGTTCATCAAACACTGCTGTTTCATACCATTCTGCGTTATGCAATATCAAATCGGTGAGACTGTTATAGCGCATCGCATAGCTTTTGCAGGAAGTATCCCAATCATAAATTGCGCTTCCTTCTTGCTCATCTGGAACGACTGTCAAAAATACGCCGCACTCAGACCATAGTTCAAAAAGTGGCAATCTAAACTGAAACAACTCAGCCATTTTAGGATAATCAGCTTGAACTTGCCCGAGCCATCCTTGATACTCGTTAACCACATGATTCAAAGACATAAAATCATAGTTCTGAAATAGAAAACGCCCCCAGCTACAACCATTACGCCATTGATATAGCTCATAAACTTCGGGTGGAATAGAAAAAGGAAAATCCTTAACGATCTTCTCAATTTCTTCTCTAGAAAGAGGTTGCTGTAAAGCTTGGGCATGATGAGGCGTGTATGCTTCAAATTGCCTATAAATCCTTTCTAATCCCTCAATAAGCTCTGTCATGACGGCCTTTCGTTCTTCTGTATAACTGCAACACCGCTGTCAACTAAACCGATCGATTCAACCATTCGGTCTTCCCGACGTAGTGATAATGATAGTCTGGGTAAGCTATCAAACTCATTTTGAGTAGGACTGGTGGTTGAATACTGAAATCGCATACATTAATTTTTTGGTGTTGATGACTTGAGGGTTTCCATCAAGATTGCACCTGCCCCAAAACAATCATATGGAGTTTGTAAGTCGTAAGTCTTGAAGGATTCCAACGGCGCAATACTCTCAGACTGCTCCAAATCCTGGCTAAGGATCTGGAGCAGTCTAAGCTTTTCTGCTGTTGAGAGTCGCCGAGCAGCGGTAAGAACCTGTGTTAGTGTCATAATCTTTTCTCTTGTCAAAAGAGTATGTCCATAGCTTACTCCACTCTATGCTTATCTGGTCAGATTTGGAGCAGGTAAGTTGGCTGATATTGCAAGAAATTAATTATTTTGCGGCTGCAAGTTGTGAATACTTTTTACTGAAAGCTTTCGCAACTTCTTCGTATGTCGGCGGCTCGCCACTATTTTTTATGAAAAGCATCTCTAGAGCAGCAATATAAGCTTCTCCAAATGCTGTTGTAATTGCTGCTGCTGTTGTTGCGGCAAGAACGCCACCCACAACAGAGCCAATCCCTGGAATAAATTTGATCAGACCAGACACGATTGCCTGTCCTGCCAATGTGCCACCTGATCCAGTTACAATACCTCCCAGAATTGTAGTGATAAAACTTTGATCGATCGATAAACCAAAGGTTGCAGATATACCTGCAAGCATTGCAACCTGAATCGGTACAATAGCAATGGCATCAGAAAATGGAATGGGCGCAGCCGCTATTCCTGCCGCAGTTGCTGCTGCACTAGCCACAATCGCATGAGATTGTGTTTTTTTTAGATTGATGTCTACTTTCTGAGCAGCCGTGAAAGCTATTTTTAAGCCCTCTGGGACAACTTGCATGGTCAAATCCACGAGTTCACGTAAATTCATGGGAGGAAGAGTAAACCCTCCATCAAATATATCTTTAACGGCTCGAACACGAATCACATTTTTCGCATTCGGAAGGATCTGTTGAACCTTTGCCCGGAATCCGTCATCAGCTTTGGCTTTGGTAATAACAACAATAACAGGAACATGTTCTGCTAGCATGTTGACTAATTCCTCTTCTGCTGGTTCAACACGACGCAAATCTTCAGTAATGCAAACCCACGCAACATGAATGTGCTGTTTTGGATCAGAATTTCTGGAGCGTTCGGAGACAAATGAACGTACATCACCTATTGTTTTAGAGAAATCTGCCATCTCAAGCCCACGAGTATCAAAAATAGAAAGTGGAACCCCTTCTTTCTTGATCTCTCTAGTGTTTTTTGTAACTGGACGACCTTGACCAGTCGTTGCAAAGTTGCCCTGAAAAATTGCGTTAATGAGTGTACTTTTTCCAACTCCGCTACGACCAGCAATCAAGATATTTACATGACCGCGCTCCTTTAAAGCATCACGCAAGGCATCTTTTACTACATCTGCAAAATTAAAATCTTCTACTATTGCCATCGATCTCATCTCCTACACAGCAATTTCTGCATGGGTACTTTGTCCTTGTACAGTATTCCCGCTAGAGAAAGAAGAATTAACAAATTTCACACGTTAACGGCCTATATCTAAACATCTGTAAACTAAGCCAGCTAACGTTCCGCTTCACCCGCCACTAGTAGATTTTCAAGCTCAAGCTGCCAACTTGATGTGGTAGGGCAACCGCACACATTTCTTAACAAACGCTGTATACTAGGCAATGTCTATGTTTAAAGCACCAAGAACATCTTTGAGATAGTTGTCATCCCAGCCTGCTTTGAGCCTTTTAGTCTTGACCCCC
>JAAFHZ010000212.1 GCA_013297675.1 Synechococcales cyanobacterium bin59.metabat.ball.084
AGCTTGCAGCGCTTAGCGCGAGGGCTGGACACAAAAACGCCCCAGCGCTGAAAACAGACACTGAGGCGGTTGTACATTGGTAGGCCCAGAGGGACTTGAACCCCCGACCAAGGGATTATGAGTCAAATTTTCGGCAATATGGTGATTCATCATTGCTCACCATCACCGATCAATGCAAGTCATTTTTCTCATAAGAATCAACAGTTTAGCGAATTCGAGGCGTACCCTTCGGACAACTGGAGTCCATCGCTGTCGCTTACTTGATGATAGAGAACGGTTGCATATCGGTTGCACGGCTTTTTCTATGCAACCGGACAGTAATGGTGAACTCCATAAACCGAATCGTGAGCGCCGTTTGTGCGCTCCAGAAAGATGGACACCAGAATGCATCCGCTCACCGCAGTACAACCAAGCACACTCAATCCAAAGCCGCGAAAAAAAACGCATCGCGTTCTGTTTACCAAAAAGCTGCTCGATGAACTTACTTTCGACCCAAAAGCTGGCAAAGGATGGCAATGGCATTACGACGAACGTACTCCCGGCTTGGCGGTAGGGATAAGTGCTAACGGCATCAAGAGCTTTTATTTGATCCGTAAAGTGAAGGGCAAGGCGACTCGAATCGGTCTTGGACGCTTTCCAACCGTATCAATCGAAACAGCACGAAGAGAGGCCGGTGACAAAAACCAGTTGATCGCTCAAAAGAAGAACCCAAGAGGTGAAGAGGGAGACGGGCTGCTGTTCTCAAAATTTTTCGAGCGTTATATGAACGAATACGCCCGCAAAAAGAATAAGACTGCGGAAGCTAAGATGGTCTCATATAAACGATACCTAGCCACAGATCGGTATGGCTGCAATCTAGAAAAACTTCGCATGGACGAGATTGACGACGATGTGATTAATCGAATCTTTGATGGTGTGAGCAAACATGCGCCTGTACACGCCAATCGAGTGCTGGCGCTATTACGAAGCATTTTCAACAAGGCGATCAAATGGAAAGTATGGACAACTCTAAATCCTTGTAACGCTATTGAAAAAAACGAGGAGACATCACGCGAACGTAGCGTGACAAAAACCGAGATGCCTTATTTACTTAAGGCCTTAGAACTTGAAAAGAACGAAATGTTGCGAGATGTAGTCAGAACAGCCCTCTTCACTGGCGCAAGAAAGAGCAACGTAGTTTCAATGCGCTATGAAGAAATTAACTTCGATGACCTCGTTTGGAAAATTCCCGAAACGAAAACGAAAAACGGCATCGTTTACGACATCCCGCTGATTCCTCAAATGATTAGCTTACTTCGTGAACGACAGCGCGATGTTGGGACGGAGTGGGTGTTCCCATCCGAAGGTAAAACTGGTCACTATGTTGAACCAAAAAAAGGCTGGAAGATCCTGCTCGTCAGAGCAACAGCGCTCCGGCTAGTCGAAAAACTTACAACACACTACGCATGGAACGAAGTTGAATTTGAACGAGCAAAAAGGTATGTTCTTTCAGCACCCTCAGACGCACTAGAAACATATGAAAAAGAAGCCGAAAAAGTTGGAGTTTGGCTTAAACCATTGGATATGCGGGACATACGATTACATGACTTGCGTCGAACACTCGGTTCATGGCAGGCCGGTGCGAATGTGAGTGAAAAAATCATAGGAAAAAGTCTCGGCCATCTGTCGCAGCAATCGACAAAAGTCTACGCAAGAGTCCCTCTTTCAGCAGTTCGAGATGCGATGATGTTGGCTACTACCAATATGCTGACTTCATCCAGCACGGAGACTGCTTAATTGCTTCACTTCTATGACTAAAAAAAAGACATTGGCGAGCCTCAACATAGTCGATGGATTGCTAGGTAAATACAACCCTAATCTTGTAATTCACTCAACAGGGACGCAAGGATTCATGGAATCGCAATTCCCTCGAATCCTAAAGGCTTTCTCACACAAAAAGGAAGTAGATAACTTGGTTAAGGCTTTTGAGGACGGATTTTTCTCTGGAACTCTCAGAAAGCTCGACGACATTGTTACTCCCGAGCTTGCACTCGCAATTCTTCTCGAAGTGGTAAATGCAAGAAGCGCCTCAACAAATACGGCAAAGAGAAACGCCAAAGCGAAGATAGATGCAAATGCAACGGACATCCTGCGTTCAGAAGCAAGAAATATGTACGCACAGGAGAAGGGGCGACGAAAAAATCTTAGTAAATCAGATTTCGCACATGATTTTTCAGCATCACTTGAGGGGAGAAAGCAGGCTGCTGATGCTGAGGTCGTTATCGCTAAACGGAATCTACTTACGTTTATCGAGCAACAGCCATCGGTCGGAGCGCAGGTACGCAAACGACCCGAGACGAAACATCAACTTGAGCAACTAGAAGGCTCCTTAGCAGAAGCAGAAGCCAAAGCGAAGTTCAAAGTATTCAGCAGCAGAACAATTCAAGATGACTGGTTAAAAGGCCTGTGAGCGCTGTTTGGTGATGTGAAATAAAGACGATCCGTTTTGCTAAGCAAAACGAAGCAATGTATGAGCAATGACCACATACTGCGAAGCATGTTCAACAACGCCACAAGGAGGCGTACATGTTCCAAGAGTGGATCAAATCACAACCGTCAGAGTTAAAGCACTCGACCTCATCACGCTCTAGCTGGAGTCTTTTCAAACAACGAAAATACAGTCGGCATGGATTAATTCATGCATCAACTTAGTTCTATCCTCAAGCCAGAAAACGACCTCGTTGGGGACAAGATAGCCGCGCCAATAATCGGCCTATCGAATTTCAAAACGCTTTCAAACTGGCGTGCTTCAGGCAAGCACAAGGATCTGCCATACCTAAAAATCGGTCGATCAATTCGATACCGAGTCGGCGATCTTCTTGATTTTCGCGCGCGTCACACCGTAGGTGGCGTAAAGGAATCCTCGCAAAGTGGCGAGACATGTTCTTTTGAAAATCACGCTTAATTAGTAGCTCAAATTCATCAACTGCGCTAATGGAATTAGTCATTCACATCGACTGATTTGCAGCGTATTTTCGACTAAACAGTACAGGACTTTTATGGAAACAAGCATCATCTATGAGCAAGACGGACAAGTCACTCAAACTAACACTGCGCTCGCATTACAAAACAACACTCAAATACTCGATCTCTCTGAAGTATTTGAGGATACCTCCAATGGCTTGCATCGCCTAACGTTAATGCAAGTCCAAAACACGGAACTTGTTGCAGAAATTCGCGTGTTTGATCTTAAACACGTTTATGCGAGCGCTGACGCATTAACTGAAATCAAACGCGCACACCTAACGCCCCCATTTTTTGTCGAAGCGTTCGCCCTTCACTATCGCAAGTCACTGCTTCGTGTACTCACGCGGGGTAACGAAAAAGGACGCTCCGTTCTCGATCCGACAGCCTCTACGTATGAGCATCCAATTGCAAGCGGTGGTGCGTTGGTTGTCAATGCCGAAACGGTCGAGCATGAGGGGCAGTACATCCGCCGCTTGACGATCACCTTTGTGAAAGAAATGCAAAAAGGAGGAGCGAAATGAGTGACCAAATATCTAACCTATCAACTAGTCTCAAGTCGCCGCAGAGAGTTGACCTCAGCGTGCCACATCCAAGTAGGTTGATTCCTGCCATTTCTAGAATGCAGCCACCTCGTGAAACGACTGCTCGCTTGCTGTACTGCGGCAGCAATTGGGATGGACGCTTCCGCCTCCAGATTAACGGCGAGAAATTCTTTG
>JAAFHZ010000213.1 GCA_013297675.1 Synechococcales cyanobacterium bin59.metabat.ball.084
TTGGCACGTAATTTCACCCTAAATCTTTACCGAGAAAATGGCCTTTCAAATATGGCTCAAGCACAACGTAAAGCTGGTTCCGGCCTTAATTTTCTTAAGTCTCTTTTTAGAATGAAATAACCCTGAGAGCATTAAGTACCCGAAAAAGCTGTTCGATCGACAAATTAGAAGACTTACCTAATTTAAGTGCTGCCACTTGCTCAACCTCTAATCCCAATAAATTACCATCAACAGCCAATTGCCGATCTTGAAAACGCAGATAAATTTGTTTCGATAGCTCAGCTTTCACCAACATTTCTTCAGGATTTGGTAAACCTAAGTCAGCAAAAACATTACCGCTACCCACCGTGGCGGAGAAATCTGATGAACTGATATTGCTAGTTTGACTGGTCATAGTTTTCTACGTGATGAGCTTCTGCTAGTTTTAATCTGGCTGTAATCAAGGCTATATCTTGCCGAGGTGTTGTAATTCCTTGCTTAGACTTTTTTTGAAAAGCATGAAGAACATACACAACTCCTGCCATTTTAACGGTATAGACTGCCCGATAGGTATCGCCATCATAATTTTCAACAATTTCTAAGATCCCTGCACCTTTAAAGCCTTTGAGCGGCTTGGCGCTAGGGTGTTTAATGCCATCTTGGGCAAAGTACAGAGCATAGCCTATGTCGCTTTGAACAGTTTCTGGAAAATCCTTTAAATCAACCAGAGAGCTACCGATCCATACAACAGTTTTGCTGCTTTCTTTGTCAGACATAATACTGGATGGTTATTGAGATTTCGCTGATTTTGCCACGAGGCTTCAGGTTGTATGGTCATCCAACTCCGCCCGCAAATCATCATCCTCGTGAGAGTAAGCAATAAAAACATCGATCGGTGCTGGACTGTGCGGAGAAGTTAGTGGTGTCATCGAATTCAGGGTAACGCTGTGCTCGATCGTCTCTGGGCAGTGTTTGAGCTGCTCAGAATATATTGACCACCCAGATTATGGCCGAAAAACCAGTAGATCGATCACTTCGCTTGCACCAAAGGCGATCGACGGATTAAAAAATATTTAATGTTAACTCCAATCTTCATAAAATCGCAAAAAGACTTAGTATATAAATACTTTAAAAACTTTTCTATGAAGCAGGACACAATATTCTACCAACTGTTCAAACGTTCCCCCACCCTCCTCTTTGAACTAATATCTAGCTTTCCACCCCAAGCTGAAGAATACCGATTTGACTCCATTGAAGTCAAAGAAACCGCATTTCGCGCTGATGGCATATTTCTGCCACCAACACCTGAAGGAAACGTCTTCTTTTGCGAAGTTCAGCAGGCAAAAGATAACTTACTCTACGAAAGACTCCTAGCCGAAATTAGTATCTTCGCCTACCGAAAAAGAGACAGCTTCAAAGACTGGCGAGCCGTAGTAATATACCCCACCCGCGACATCGAACAAGAGCGCCTAGATGTGGTACAAGAATTCTTAGATAGCGGTCGCATCACCCGTATCTATTTAGATGAACTGGGGGAAATCAAAGATTTACCCTGGGGTCTAGGCTTAATGGCTCTGACAATGCTATCAAGTAATGAGATGGTAGAGAAGGCCAGAGAGATGTTACAGCAAGCTGAGACATCCGATGAAGGATCTGCAATACTAGATTTAGTGATCACAGCCATTGTTTACAAATTTTCTGAACTTAGTAGAGATGAGGTACTCACAATGTTAGGACTAGAACTTAGAGAGCCTAGAGCTTTTCAGGATATTAGAGCAGAGGGAATAGAATCGATCTTACTAGAGCGATTTGGGGCGATCGATGAGGACTTGGCCGCAGTGGTGCCTGAGTTGATGAAATTAGATAGTCGGGAGTATACTCGGCTGTTATTGAATTTATCTCGATCAGAACTCTTGGCCTTGTCTGTGGCAGAGCAATCGGAGGATTGAAAACAGCCAAAACTCTAAAAAAATCAATTATTATTTTACTTAATCTAGTCAATCATTCTGACTTGGGAATCCGTTTGCTTAATAAAAACATCGATCGGTGCCAGAGGAATTTTAGAAATATTTTGTACTAGCATTACCAGCAATTGAGATATTGCCATGATCAGCTTTTACTGCGACCACTACGTGCCATTTGGATCAAAACCTGATGGGCATCCTCCGAATCAGTAAGTTCTCGATCGAACACCACCCTTACTTTCTGAGTATTCCCTGCCACCACTGCCGCTAAATCCATCCCTAGAGGATCGATCGCTAGCATTTCAGCTTGAGTAGCATCGCTCACCGCACCATGCACCTGAGCATAGAGCAACACCGCCGAAGCATGGTCATCATTCATGTGCTTACAAATTCGATCGCTAATTTCGGGAGTGAGTTGGTCAGCCATAATAAAAATAATTTTTAAGGAATAAAGGGTATTTTAACTATTCGAGATGATATCCAAGAGTCGAACGAAACAAATATTGACGATAGAACTGCTGAAGTCTATATGGTGGGCAGTATTTTGAATCCGCTCAATAACAGCCCACCCCGCAATATGTTTTCTGTTAAGCGGCTTTTTTGGCTACCAAATACTTGCTCATAAAGTGAACTTCGGTTGGTAAAACCTCTGCAAAACCAGCCTGATGCAATTTTGCCACCAGATCATCTTCCATATAGCTGCGGTAGTAAGGCTCATGGAAAGTCTCATAGAAGGCGTGCATCATCATTTCAAACTCGGGCGAATCGCTCATTTGAATGGAATCACAAATAATCAAGGTGCCGCCGGGCTTGAGTACTCGGAAATACTCTTCGATCGCCTTTTGCCGCACAGCCTCTGGCAACTCGTGGAATAGAAATACACAGGTCACAGCATGGAAATAGTTGTCCATATAGGGCAACTCTTCCACATTTCCTTGCATTAACTGCACCAAATCTCCAGGCAAATCAGCAAGCTGCTCACTGGCCTTGCGCAGATATGCCCCAGATAAATCTACGCCAAATAGAGAAGCTTGGGGTAACATCGATCGCACACCCCGCAGAGTTCGTGCCGTGCCACAGGCCGCATCTAAAATCTTGATTTGCTTTGCAGGCAGATTGCTAAAAGCTTGCAAGCTCTGCTTGAGCGGAGCCAAAATGCGGCGGCGCATGGCATCGGCAGTACCACCAAACAAGATTTCCACCTGAAAGTCATACAGACTAGCCGACCAGTCGCTTAAATAGCCATCGGTTTGGTGATGGAAATTTTGCACATAGTAGCTGGGGTAGCCCTCAGTTTCGATGCCTTTGCTGAACTCTTGGTACTTTTTGTTATCCGATCGCTGCCAAATACTCGGCATGTCAATCACCATGGCCGGATACTGTGCCAAATAGTCTAGCCAAGGCTCATCAAACAACAAATCAGTGGGATACACCCCCCGCTCGGCATCTTGCCAATCGGTAACTTGGAGATCTGCCGATCGCTTTTGCAGCTTGGCAATCAACTCCGGCGGCACCGGCCAAGCAGGTAAGTTGTTGGGCTTAAGCGCCTTGCGTACCTGCATACTGAGAGTTTTATGGGCAAAGCTCAGGTAGCTTTTACCTTTTTGCAGGGTTTCGTAAGAGAGTTTAGTGATGGTGTCAGCCATAGCAGCGAGGATTTTTCTTTTAGCAGTGTTGTAAACAAATCTAACGAATCTACGTGAGTTTGTAAATTTGGCCTGCTATTTCAAATCACTCAATTTAATCCGAGGATCTACAGACTTG
>JAAFHZ010000214.1 GCA_013297675.1 Synechococcales cyanobacterium bin59.metabat.ball.084
TAACGGTGGTGTCTTCTCTGAAGCTTCAGGAGCGAAATATTCTTGAATTTTTGTCTGAGTCTGTTGCAGCAAAGCGTTCTGGTCAAGTACCTCCATCTCTTATCCCCTAGCCCCCTGAACTTCTACGAGTTAACAACTCAATTTCAAACAGCAAGTAGTCATGTACATGCTCTGGATGAAAGTCATGGTCGCAGCGTAGAACGTAGTGTGAGTGTTTTTTCTGCACCTATCGAGTTGCTATCAAAATGGACTGACTTAAAAACCGTCATCATGGTTCATCGAACAGGTAGCCGTGATCAGAAAGCTTTTACTGAAACTGTATATTATCTAAGTAGCCAGGATTTGTCTGCGGAAGTTTTTATGGCTTTAATTCAAAATCATTGGGCGATTGAAAATCGTCTTCACTGGGTCAAAGATGTCACTTTTAAGGAAGATTATCCACCCAGATTAGGTGGGTATGCTCCTGTAAATTGGGCGATCATCTTCACCTGGATAATCACCATTGTTCGTCGAACTGGTATTCGGACTGTTCCACAGGCTTTGCGTTTGTGGGGGAACCAAGTTCAGGAAGTTTTTTCTTTTCTTGTATGAAACCACCCTGGCCTTGGCTGCGGAGTTGGGGGGCGGAAGTGATGATGATGTATTGGATGTCGCGGCGGAGGTTGTTGATTTCGCGGATTACGCCGGAGCCTTGCCAGCGTTGGAGTTCTCGTTGGTTTTCGTCGAGGGGAACTGGGGGGACGAAGAGGATTTCGTCGATGAGGGCGAATTTGATGGAGGTTTCGGATTTGCCAAGGTCGATCGCTGCGGAGCTGTTTTGGGTGGCGAAGCAGCGAAATCCTGCTTGGATGAGCCGTCGTTCGTGACGTGCCATCCACATTTCGTCGTCGTCTAGGATTAGGATGCTGGGTTTGCTCATGAGCTGGTTTTAGCTGGAGGATAGACGATCGAGGTCTAGCCGATCGCTTTCAACATATTCTTTGGCGGTCAGATCTTCTAATGATTTTACGGCTCCATCGATGGATACAAAGCGTCCAAAGGCCGGAATTAGCTCTAGCCAACTATCTAAGAGTTCAAACCATTTTTTATCCTGAAAGGAATCATCGCTTTGGGGATGAATAAACCAAAATGTTAGATTTATTCTGTCAGCAGCCCAAGATGGTGTGGCCTGTACTCTGATTTCACTTAATGCCTGTAGTGCCAAGCCTTCGAGGTTGTTTTTACCATGCTTGTTCTGCATTCGCTTTTGCAGAGTTTTGGCAAGCTGATTACTGTAGTTTAGACTATACAACAAAACCCCTTTAATGGATAAACTCACTAAAGATGACTGTATGAAGAGAGAATAATGTATGGCTTAAGCAGTAGAAGTTTTGGCTTGAGAGGGCTTTTTATAGCTTTTTTTGACCGTGGGATAGCGAGGTTTCTTTCGTCTAGTTTTACCAGTAGGCCATCCTGGGGCTTTTCCACGGGTTTTGGGAACACACGCCGGTGTCCCAATCCTAGCCAAAACTGTTGCAAATGAATCAGCTACACGTCCTGGGGTTAACTTGGTCATTTTTTTCTGCCAAGGCAACGGACAATCTATCACCACATCTTTTGCCAGCCATAATTGCCAAGTCAATAATGGCATCAGGTCAGACCAAGTATCTGTTTGTTTGCTGCTGGAAAGATTAGGTAAAGTCCAATGTAGTCTTTTGCGTACAAAACGGTACCAATGCTCAATCGTAAATCTACGCAGATACTGTTGCCATATTTGCGTTAGGTCTGGTTCAAAACTGCTTACCCAAATTAGCCAAAGCGGTTTTGCATTAGGGGCATCAAGACGATCAACAAGAATCAATCTCACTGGCTTATCCGCTGCACCAGTGAGATGTAGATCATGCCACATGCGAACACGTAAGTTACCTAGCTTTGGGTCTACAACATAAAGTTCTTCTTGCCAATCTCCCCAAGTCGCAGAATCTTTAAGTGAAAACTTATTACCATGCAATGGTGGACGACCAACACCGCTGTATTCCTCAGACGGGGGATAGTAAAGCACTCGATTAGGTCGCAATCGGAGTAGTTTGTCACAGTCAATATCAGCAGTTTGGTTGATGAATGGAGCACAGGCATATTCACTATCCCCCAAGAACAAAATTCGATTGCTCACCTGTGCGGCAACCAAGTGCAACTGAGTTGCTGCTTTATCAACAGGTTTTTCAAAACTGGTGATGCGCTCATGTAGTAATGGTAATGCCCAGCTTCCTTCTGTTTCCGGTATCCAGGCAATAGTGCTATAGCCCTGACCCAGTGTTACTGGTTTATTCCCTAGGGGTTGGGGTTGATGCTCATATGTTCGCTCTTGAAGGGTTACAGCATCAAGTCTTGACCAAGCAGTGTGGTCTCCGGCGAGAACTACCACACCTGAAGTCGGTAGGTATTTGATACATTCTTTCATCAGAGTTTGTCGCGGCACCAATCCGTTTTGCAGAACCTTATACACACTGGCATATTGTCGTCGGAATAATGGACTCAACGAGAATTCTGCCAAAGAAGAAACACTTCTGCTGGTAAGGACTGCATCCATTAAGTCCATGAAAGCATTTCGGCCTTTACCTAAGTTTTGAAAAATCTGATTGCGAAATTGTTGGATATCTTGCAAGCTATTCATTGTGGCGCTGTGTTGGTTGTAATTCCCAGCTTCCACCACAAGTGGTCAGGCTTCAAGTCTGACCACTTGTGCAATATTTCTATTTGGTTCAATTGACGATAAATAGTCTAAACTACAGTTATTCCATCTCCATCAAAATCTGCCGACACTAACCCCTGCACATTTCCTACCGCTCCATAATTCAACACCAACTGCGGATTTGTCGCATCTGGGATCATGTACAAATTACCCGCAGTGTAGATCACTCCATGCCCCGCAGGCTGCGCCAAACTATTTGCCACGCCTGAAGCCACAGTATTGTACGACTGTAAAGCTGTCACATAATAGGGCACGCTAACCTGAGCAGCCAAATCAAACTCCCTCTGAGCATTACTTGTGTAGAAAGACAGCCAGCTTTGTGCTCCCCCGGCATTCCCAATTGTGGCCACAACTAAATCATCGCCCCCTTGGTCGCCAATATTCACCGTTGCTAGCTTTCTACCTACTGCAAAATAGTCTCCTCTACCATTGCTTAAAAATCTGTCTGTATAACTAGAATTTGGCGGATTCCAACTCTCTCCAGTCTCTCTAGTTCCTGGTGGTGCTTCATGACTTGTCCCTTTCGATTCCAATACCTGGAACTGCGGTCTGGTTACTTCATCTAAAGCATTAATTGCCGCTATATCTGGCAGTCCATCTGCATTATAGTCTCCTACTACTACATCTCCTACCGCGAAGTTAAACTTCTGAGGTGAGAACGTATTAGAGTTCGCAAATGAACCTCGGTTAATGTTATTGCCACTTCTATTAGCCGTTAACTTCAAACTGCCAAAGCTATTTACATACGCAAAGATAAATTCTCCTTTGGCATTGTAATCTGTATCAGATTTCCGAGTATCACTCAAGTAATAGCCTGAAAGATAATTAGTTTTTGGTGCCGTGTCTACCAGTCCAAATAGCGTCTCGCCTGTAACTTGTCCACCGGCTAGAGTTGAGCCAATGTCTTTGTTCCTATTATTTACGTCATATGGATGCCGGTCATACCCGATCGCTATTCCACCATTTGAT
>JAAFHZ010000215.1 GCA_013297675.1 Synechococcales cyanobacterium bin59.metabat.ball.084
TTGGCCATTCTCGCCCACTGCTGCCAAGATTTTGCTTCTCCAAGTAGCCAACTGAGCATCACTTTCACTCAATAGTTGTGCTACCAAATCCTGAAATGCTTGACAAAAGGCACTCAAGGGTAAGCTACGATTGAACTGATCATACTTGCCTTTAATGAAATAGCCCCGCTGACGTGAAATAGGCTTGTGAACTTCATTAATAACTACAGTTTTACCAACTCCCGAAAATCCGGCCACTAAGACCATTTCTGGCTGCCCTTGACTAACTCGGGCAAAGGCTGCTAGCAAAGTCTGGACTTCTGAATGTCTGCCATAAAGCTTTTCGGGAATAAAAAATCGATCGCTGAGATCTTGTTGCCCTAATTCAAATTCATCAATCGTAGCAGTGGCTTGCCACTGATCTAAGCATTTTTCTAAATCATGCCGCAGACCCAAAGCACTCTGATATCGATCTTCGGCATTTTTGGCCATGAGTTTGGCCACTATTAGCGAGACTATCATCGGGATTTTTGGCTGAATGATGCTTACTGGTACAGCGATTTTAGCCAAGTGACAATGAACCAGCTCTAGCGGATCTTCGGTGATAAAAGGCTGTTGACCAGTCAGTAGCTCATATAAAGTGACTCCCAAGCTATAAAAATCACTGCGGTAATCAATGCCCCGATTCATTCTGCCGGTTTGCTCCGGTGAAATGTAGGCCAGGGTGCCTTCTAAAAGTTGGGGACTGACTAATTCTTGGGTTTCATAGGGCAGTAAAGAAGCGATCGAAAAGTCAATGAGCTTCACTTGCTTAGTGACCGGATGAATTAAAATATTTGCGGGCTTGATATCTTTATGAATAATTCGCTGCTGGCCAAGGGCTTGAAGCGTAATAGCAAGTTGAATGCCAATTTTTAAGGTATCAGCCAGGGATAGCTGCCCTAAATATTGGTCTAAAGGAATACCGCCAAAATCTTCCATGACAATTGCATAGCCCCGATCGTACTCTGCGAGGCTGTAAATTTGCACGATTCCAGGCACATCTAAGTCTTTGGCGATCGTGTATTGATGTCGAAAGTTGATTAAATCTTGATAGCTGGGGTATGCTGCTGCTAGCAGTTTGATAATGACTGGGCGAGTCTCGGCACCAACAACCTCTTGGGTAGCTCGATATACGATGCTTTTGGAGTGATGATGTATTTTTTCGCGTAGTTCATAACCCGGCAGATGAGGATGGGCGCTTGCTCTGGTCATTATTTTCCGATCGGTGCTATTTCTGACAGTCTGGGAGACATTATTCTGATTAATATTCCCGATGATCTGCCTCGACGAACGAAAATCAGTGAAAGCACGGATTTTTAGACCTCTTTACTTGATCGGTGAGTGCAAAGAAAACTATCGGTGGAAGTATCCACCAAGCGATCGATTTCATCTTTTTACACGGAAAATCCCCGCCTCTGGAGAGCGGGGATTTTTAAGGCGATCAGTTAAACCTTAAACTAACGCTGGCACAGGCATTGAAAGATGAGGATAAAGCGGGAAACGTTCACAGAGAACAGCGATCCGCTGACGGCAACTAGTAGCTACCGATTCATCGGTAGGAGCTAAGAGTCGATCGGCAATAATATTGGCAATTTCGGTGAACTCAGTGGTGCCCATGCCTCGGGTGGTCATGGCCGGTGAACCTAAGCGCAGACCACTAGTTACAAAAGGTGAAGCTGGGTCAAACGGGACAGTATTTTTATTAGCAGTAATATTTACTTCACCCACTAATCGATCGGCCTCTTTACCAGTCATCTCGATTGATCTTAAATCTACCAACATCACATGGTTATCAGTACCACCCGAAACAATCTTCAGCCCTCTGGCCTGTAACTGCTTGGCCATCGCCTGAGCATTAACCACCACATTGCCGCAGTATGTCTTAAACTCTGGCTTCAGCGCTTCACCAAAAGCCACCGCTTTACCAGCAATCACATGCTCTAATGGGCCACCTTGAGTACCTGGAAACACTGACTTATCTAGCTTTTTGCCCAGCTCCGCATCGCGGCACAAAATCAAACCACCCCGCGGACCGCGCAGGGTTTTGTGAGTGGTGGTAGTGACCACATCACAGTATTCGATCGGGCTAGGGTGATGACCAGTGGCTACCAAACCAGCGATATGGGCAATATCGGCCAATAGGTAAGCACCCACTTCATCGGCGATCTCTCGGAACTTAGGAAAATCAATAATTCTGGAATAAGCCGAGTAACCACAGATCAACATTTTGGGCTTGTGTTGCAGCGCAGCATCCCGAATCATGTCGTAATCTAGCTGCTCGGTTGCGGGACTGACACCGTAAAAAGACTGGTCAAACCACAAGCCCGAAACATTTACCGGCGAACCATGGGTCAAATGACCACCATGGGAAAGATCCATGCCCATGATTTTATCCCCCGGTTTCAGCAGAGTTAAAAATACGGCCATATTGGCCTGAGCACCAGAATGGGGCTGCACATTGGCTGAAGCGGCACCAAATAATTGTTTTGCCCGATCGATCGCCACTTGCTCAATTTCGTCCACAAACTTGCAGCCGCCGTAATAGCGTTTGCCCGGTAAGCCCTCTGCATATTTATTGGTCAAAACCGAACCCTGAGCAGCCATAACCGCCGCAGAAGTAAAGTTTTCACTGGCAATTAATTCTAGGTGATCACGCTGGCGACCCAATTCGGCAGCCATCGACTTGGCAATAATAGGATCGGTTTCTGCTAAAAATTCCAGGTTGGTTTTGGCCATGATGTTCGTGGGTAATTACTGAAAGTAGTAACCAGCTCAGCCGGTCGGACTTTATGATAACTTGCTTCATCCATCGTGAACCAGTGATCGACCTAGATTGACAAATAATTCTCTTGGAATTGCCCAATCGATGAAACCTTGACTGACCAATTTGGGCATTTTAGAGAAAACTTATCCGCCAGCCTTTATGATTCATCACTTTCATCCTCATCTCGACATTATTTTCAATACTTTAGCTATGGCAAATACCAACAGCGATATTGACACCGACATCTTGGCTAAAATTCAGGTCTCTTTCAAAAACTTCTTGGAATCTGGTCAAGCTGGTGCAATGACCGTTGGTTTAATTTTTGGTTACGTTGTGCGTGGCATTACCAGATAGGTTATGCAACCCTGAATAACTTACAGAAAGAGGCCTAGAGTAATTGAGTAACAAATACTCTAAAACTTTGCTGAAAATCAAATTTACAATACGGAGAAGAGAGGATTCGAACCTCCGTTAGGTGTGACCCTAAAGCTGATTTCGAGTCAGCCGCATTCAACCACTCTGCCACTTCTCCAAATGCGCAGAAAAGCATTGTAGCAAATTTTGGCAAGTTTACCCAGTACGGTGATCCTATTGCAACAATTCTGGTCGAAGACTCGTCAAGACCCTGAGTGTGACTGTAAAATGGAAATACGTGGTGTTTAGATTTAATTAAATCTAAACAAACGGGTTGAACTTACCTTCC
>JAAFHZ010000216.1 GCA_013297675.1 Synechococcales cyanobacterium bin59.metabat.ball.084
GGTTGACCCGCCGGATTGCGCGTCGCCGACAACTGAGCGGCCACATTAAACATCACGACCCCACTATTGCCCCACACCTCCCCCGGCTCGGAAGATTTCAACAAATCTTGAATTGTCGGCGCAGACTTTACCGAAGCTTGGGCAGAATTGCGCACGTTAGAGACAGTAGACTTAATTTGTGATTGACAGTTGTTGCCACAAAACGGGGTAAAAGCCATAAAAATACTATTAGTACCAAACAACACCGCTGCACTAACCGCAATCATTGCCCCGACGATCGCCAACAGCAAAAAATTAAGAATGAATTTCATTTTCCAATACAAAAACGGCTAAAGATTCTATCTAAAACAGATTCAACCAGCTCTTCTCCGGTAACTTCGCCCAAAGACTTGATGGCTGCTCGCAAATCGATCGTCCAAAAATCCCAAGGCAAATCACCAGCAATGGTTTCCTGCACTCGCGCCAGCGCTGCGTTTGCTTGGGTAAGCGCCGCCGCCTGCCGCTGATTAATCGCCAAGTCTAAGTTAGCAGCGCCGATCGAACCCGCCTGCGCAATCTCAATAATCTTAGCTTCTAGTCGATCGATCCCCTCCTGGCTGAGCGCCGACAGCGCCACTACTGGCTGGTGCTGCAAATCTGGCGGCAACCCAGGCAGCTCTGTAACCAAATCCATTTTATTAATCACCAAAATCAGCGACTTTGCTTGTACCTGCTGATAAATTTCCATTTCAGCATCTGTCCAGCCCCTTTGACCATCGATCGTCAAAATTACTAAATCGGCTTGCTGAGCCGCAGTCTTTGATCGAGCCACCCCAATTTGCTCCACCCGATCTACTGTTTCTCGGATGCCCGCAGTATCTAGCACCTGAATCGGGATGCCGCCAATTACTAAGTTAGATTCCACCACATCTCGCGTGGTGCCCGGTAAGTCGGTAACAATCGCTCGATCGGTGCGGCTTAAAGCGTTTAATAAACTCGATTTACCCACATTGGGATGACCCACAATGGCAATTTTTAGCCCGGTACGCAGCAATTCACCTCGATCGGCAGTGGCTAAAATAGCTGCCAATGTCTGGCTCAGCTCGTCGATCTGACCGCAGATTCCCGGTACGTTCATGGGCGGCAAATCATCAGCAAAGTCAATCTGTGCTTCGATTTCTGCCAGAATATCTAAAGCTCGATCGCGCACTTGCTGGATGGGTTTGCGCAGCTTACCCTGCAATCCAGCCAAAGCTGCCGAAGCGGCGGCGGTAGAACGAGCACCTACTAGTTCACTGATGCTTTCGGCCTGAGTAAGATCGATCCGACCATTTAAAAAAGCCCGCAGGGTAAAATCGCCCGGTTGAGCCAAATTTGCTCCGGCGGCAAGGCAAAGCTGTAAAACTTGCTGGACGCAAATATTGCCACCATGACAATGAAATTCCACTACGTCTTCGCGGGTGTAGGAGCGCGGTGCTAGCATCATCAGCAGCAAGGCTTCATCTATTACTGTACCGGTTTGGGGATGGCGAATGTGACCATAGAGCACTCGATGGCTTTCCCAGACCTGTTTCCCGGCGGCTACAAAGAGCTGTTGGGCAATCTCGATCGCTGTTGCTCCAGATAGCCGCACAATACCAACGCTGCCTTGCTGAGAGACTATGGCAGTGGCAATGGCGGCAATGGTGGGCTGCTGGCTGAATGCTGATTTCATCAAAAATATTTCTAGGATGGTGGAAGCTGTTGATATCAATGGTAACTAAGAACTGGCTAAGGGCATAACTATGATATTTGGCAATACCAAAACTGCTGCCATGAAATATCTCACAACTTTTTCGTTCCTGATTTGTTGCTGTCTTCGGTGGGTTGAACCTGTTTCTCTTTGACCTTTGATGATGATTCTATTTCAACCAAAACCGATCGATTATTGTACTTATTCATAGCCTTCTCTACTCCAGATCCCAAAGACAGCTCCACGGCATCAGCAGATAGTTGCAGCACATCAGTAACGATCGCCGACTCTGCTGCTGAAAATTTACCCAAAACATGAGAAATCGTTTCATCTTGGCTTTTGCCAATACCCATACGCAACCGAGGAAACGTTGGTGTGCCCAAGTGACTAATGATCGACTTCATGCCATTGTGGCCACCAGCAGAACCAGATAGACGAATGCGCAGCTTACCCAAGGGCAAATCTAGGTCGTCATACAGCACCAAAACTTCAGTGGGTTCCAGCTTGTACCAATCCAACACCGATCGCACCGATTGACCAGAAAGATTCATAAAAGTCTGGGGCTTGAGCAGCACAATCTTTTGACGATTGACCCAGCCTTCCCCAACCATCCCTTGAAATCTTTTTTGGTCAGAAACCGGAATTTGCCAGCGTTTGGCTAACTGATCGATTAAATCAAAACCAATATTGTGCCGAGTTCGATCGTACTTCGTTCCCGGATTTCCTAAACCGACGATCAGCCTGGGAAATACTTCTACTACTTCAGAATCTGCCATAACTCACTATTAGGAGTAATTATTTTGGTGGATGCTCGCCTAGTTTATACCAAAGTTTACGCAGACGCACTAATACTGGACGATTGATTTCTAACGCAGCAATAGTCGAACGTCCTACTGCGGTTAAACCGATAAGGATGGATGTTGTTGTATCCCAAGCAAAGTGTTCATGCCATATTTGTTGTTGAGGATGAAAAAGTGGGGCAATTTGCTGGGTTTCTGGATCGAGAAAGTTTTGGCGAGTAGCTTTGTGGCGATTACAGTGAGGACAAGATAAACATAGATTGTTTAGTTTAGTTTCTCCACCCATTGATCTCGGCCTGATATGTTCGATTTCAAATGCTGTAGCGATAAGTGATTCCGCAGTTTGGCAATAGGCACAGCAATTATTGAATTGCTGATAAATCTGTCTTTGAAGTTCTACAGAAATGTATTTGCTCATGCTGAGATCGATTGCGCTAAATACTGAAGAGTATATTTTGCACGAGCTTTAAGAATGTTTAGTTGATCGACTTGTGCCAAAAGTTGATCAAGAATAACAGTTTCCTCAGGGGAGATTGTCACTTCTGCATTGCGCACAAGCAGGTCGCTGAGGCGGGTTTGTTGGTCTGGTGCAAGTGAGACAGCAGCGAGTGCCTGAAGTTCGGCAGGACTGACGTTTGTTAATAGTTCCTCATTTTCTAGGCTATCAAGAACTTGCTGCTGTTTTTGGAGCGGCAAGATTTGCAGCTTACTTAAAAGATTTTCAGTGAGGTTAGTAGAGGTCATGAGAATATGTTGGAATTATTTCACAGAGTACTTATTTTAGCAAAACTCAAAGATGATCTGAGCATATATTCGAGAGTAGCCTGGGACAAGACGGAAAAGACATACTCCCTTCCCGCTGTAAGACTATATAATTAGACTGTAAATGTGATTAATCGTATTTGCGATTTGAATTGGGGTCTGAAGTTGTTGTATTTCAAAGAATTCTTTCAGTCGTATTTCTATTTCCTCT
>JAAFHZ010000217.1 GCA_013297675.1 Synechococcales cyanobacterium bin59.metabat.ball.084
GCATCTAAAATGTTGGGGATGTCGTTGTATACATCGCTGAATTTTTCGGGTGGGAGGCTAAGGCGGGGGGGGGCTGGCGATCGCTGTGTCAAAAACTTGGGAAATATTTTGGATGTTGACGAAGAGTTTGCCATCCTGTAATGATTTCACCAGGCTGTGGAGGTAAATTTCGATTTCTTGCAATCTATGGGCATTATTCATAGTTATTCACCAATTAATCCTCATCTTTTTCCAACGAATTAAGCATATAGAACTCATGTAGCTTCGCCTGTAACAAGGCTTTATCTGGCAACTGCGTCTGATATTCTGCGATTAAGGCTGGAGACAGCGATCGATTCAGTGCATACTCTACCACTTCATCATCTTTGCTGGCACACAATAGTACACCGATTGCCGGTTTTTCATGAGGCTTTCGTTCGTCTCGATCCAATGCTTCTAGGTAGAAATTTAGTTTGCCCAGATACTCTGGCTCAAAGCGCCCCACTTTTAATTCTACTGCCACCAAACAATTTAACCCGCGATGGAAAAACAGCAAATCTAAGGCGAAATCGCGTCCACCGACCTGCAAGGGATATTCGGAACCCACAAAACAAAAATCGCGCCCTAGCTCAGTCAAGAAATATTTGAGCTGCCGCAATAATCCCCATGCAAATCTGCCTCTGTATGCTGCTCGGGTAACTTCAAAACTCCAACACGTAAGCATCACGGAAGATATCAAGTACATTGGGATGAGGTTCTGTCACTAGTGGTGTCACTTTTACCGGATAACAGAAGGCAATAAGTTCAAACTCTTCGGCGCAGTCCTTGTTTGCAAGAATAGTTGACTTTTCCGATCGAGCAAGTCTACGAAGATATTGTATTTTCAGCAGAGAACCATAGTGAAAGCTTAGATGACTTTTCTTGATTTCCCTCATGGTTTGGACATACTTCTACACGACAAGAAACAACGATTTGAATACTATGATTTTCTTTTAGATTCTCCAAGCACATCGTAGTCACTAATTTTGAAAACTTCACTATCTTTTTTGAGCATGAATCTGACAGTCTTTCGTTCAATTCCAGATCTTTTAGGTTGAATGACTCCATCCTTGTTGTACAATCTTGCATCTTCTAATATTTGTACTTCGATACTTGCCCGATCGCCACCTGATTCAAACCTAGTAACACTTTCAATATTTTGAACACCGTATTGATATCGAAATCCATACTGACGCAGCCATTCCAATGAACTATAGGGTGTTCCATCGGTACTTGGCCCTCTGACTTTATCCTTATAAGCTTTGCCTGTAGTTAGTTGCGAACCTATTTCTTGATCGTAAGGAGGAGCAAACATTCTCTGTTTCGCCTGCATCCATCTTTCAATTATTTTTTTAGCTTCATCCTGGGATATGGTGGCAGTAGTAGATGATTGTACAGGTGAGTTTGTAGTAGGAATAGTGGTCTTGCTATTTTGAAATGATATAAGCATAGTGCTAAATATAATAGCCCCAGCAATCATTCCACCACCAATAATTACGGCACCTTTATTATTGTTTTGAGGAGGCAATTGTGTTTGTTGCGGGATGTAGGTTTCTGCTGATGTTGGTATCGCAGCTTTTGTTATGGGTATGGGAACTGGTTCCACTGGCTGGGGTGCTGGAATAAAAGGTTGCGGAGCCACTACCGGAATCTCTAATGGTGCTGGATCGATCGGTCTAGGTTTCAAACTTATGTTCTTTCCATCAGATACCTTCCGCTCTTGCTGATCCCCTGGTAGCCGAGTCATGAACTCCACTGCATGAGATTCATATCGATCAAAGGAAGCTCTATCCAACTGATAAATGGCTGGATAATCTACTTTCAAAGATTGAATTCCCATTACAACCTCACCTGGTAATAATTCTCCCATCTCTTGAGAAACAGTTCCCAACATTTCTTGCTGATCTCTTATTTCAGCATAGAAATTATTTTTATTGGCAATGCAGTAGAGAGCTAAATATCTTACTCCAATTGGGAAATCTTTATCTTGAGCAAGCTTGGCATATTCAAGCATCGCCGACTGTTTTTGTCTATCCCCCCCTGCCAGGGTAGACAACTTAAAATCACTAATTGAAGCCCCTATTTTGTCTTCTAGTTTTTCGATAATTTTTATCTTGCTATTCATAACAACTTTCTTTTGAATTAATGAAAATACTGACCAAACGTTTCTTTTTGATCATTTGCAATACTTTTCGGCTTTATTTGGGCACACAACTTTTGATTCAAGGACAGTTGACTACAGTTCATAAGAATAGAAAGTGGTGTACACAAGATAATTAACTGAGACTCTTTTAGTAGGCACTGCCCACATTGATCGACCATGGTACCATTATTAGTTCGTTGAGAAATCATCCAGTAACTATTCGCCATCGGTCAAGGTTTGAACATCACCTGTATAATTGAGAATCAACCAAACCTTTTGATCTTTTTGACCATTTTTAGAAACCACTTCTCCTGGTTTAAGGAAATTAGTTTTATTCAGGAAAATTCGCGATCTTTCATCTGCGCCTTCTAGAGAAATTACTTTGCCATCTTTACCTACATTAACTTTGTACTGTATACTACCATCAAAGTTGGGGTCAGCACGCCAGCGTCCTTGAAAATAGCCTTGCAAGCCTTTGGCTTGTACTGATTCTGATGATACTTGTTTCTCTGGAGAATTTTGGTTGTTAGATATTTGAGGAGGCTGCAAAGATTTTTTATCTGTTGATGGATTAGAAATTGGTACCGAATCTGATACAATCTCTTCATTGCTTTCTTCCGAAGAGCTAGTAATTTCTTTCTTTTTGGATTTTAATTCTGACGAAGGTTTACCAGAAGGGATTTCTAATGTTTTTTTTGTTTCTTGTCCTACCGGTAATGACTTTGTGATATTAGATTTAGGAGTAGTTGAATGGATCGGAGTAGTTGGCTCCAAAATCACCGGATTACGAAGATTGACATTAGTATTAATGTTACTTCCAGAATTTGCTGGTATCGAGCCTCTATAAGTAACGACTGGTTTGCGCTGTAAAACAGTAGGATCATTAATTGGAGATGATGTAGGTTGACTAACAATAAGTCCATCTTGACTATTTGTAATACTCGTCTTATTATCAGTTTTTTGACTAACTTTGACTTGATCTACATAATTTTGAGTACTACGCGAACTGAGATTACTTAATAAACTTAATATAATACCACTGATCAAACAAAAAAGCAACAATACATAGGGCAACCGCACACATTTTGTAACAAATGAGTGCGGAAGAATAGAAAATATGCTCAAATAGGATTGTTAAGAGTATTTGAAGGAAGTTTCTCTATGTCAACAGTTTCTAGTCCTACAACCCTT
>JAAFHZ010000218.1 GCA_013297675.1 Synechococcales cyanobacterium bin59.metabat.ball.084
CGCAAAAAACGAGAAAAGTTAGAGAAGCAAGTTGAATTTTCAAAAGTTAGTGTTTTCTCTTTTTGAAAGATCAAATCACTACTATATGTGTAATCCAATACCGAAAAGTTTTCTGCACCACTAAGCAACTTCGCCAAGACCAGCAAGTATCTCCAGACTTGCTCCTCAAAGATCCCTACATCCTAGATTTTCTGGATCTACACGATCGATATCTCGAAAAAGACCTAGAAGATGCCATCCTACGAGACATCGAAAAATTCTTGCTGGAAATGGGTGCAGGTTTCACTTTCGTTGCTCGCCAAAAACATCTCCAAATCGACGATGATGATTTTTACATCGATCTACTTTTCTACAACCGCAAACTCAAACGACTAGTAGCCATAGATCTTAAAATTGGCAACTTTCGCCACGAATACAAAAGCCAAATGGAACTCTACCTGCGCTGGTTAGCAAAATACGAGCAAGAAAGTGACGAACAGCCACCTCTGGCATCATTCTTTGTGCCGATAAAAAGCAAGAACAGATTAAACTGCAAGAAGCGATTTCCTCAGCTCGCTTACGACTGCCACACCAATCCCAAGAATGAAGCTGCATTTAAAAAAATCTCATCGATCGAACGGCAAGATTTTCTGGCTTAAAATTGGCATAACGCTAAGAGCCAAAGTAAACCATGCCCTATCCTTTTCCGGGGATGAATCCCTATCTAGAACAACCCGCCTTTTGGTCATCGGTTCACAGTCGTTTGATTGTGGCATTGGCAGATGCAGTGGCACCGCAAATCTTGCCCCATTACTACATCGAAGTCGAAACTAGAACCTACTCCGAAGACACTGAACTTCTGATCGGTATTCCCGATGCCGTGGTTCTGACAAAAGCAACAACATTGTCACTGCCACCAAAGCAGTCTTTGAACACCACTGTTGCTTTACAAAACCGTCCCCAATTCGTCCAGATCCCGAGCAGCTCTGAGGTCAAAGAACGCTATTTAGAAGTCCGCGACACCGCCACCAACTCAGTGATCACAGTAATTGAGCTGCTTTCCCCAGTAAATAAACGTCCCGGCAAAGGCCGAGCGACCTACGAAGAAAAACGCCAAAAAATCTTAGACAGCACCGCTCATCTGGTGGAGATAGATTTACTGAGAGCCTTTACCCCCATGCCTTTGCTGCAAGATAATATTCCTTGGGATTACCGCATTCTGATCAGCCGCAGCGAACAACGCCCCCAAGCCGATCTCTACGGTTTCAATTTGCCAGAACCGATTCCCTATTTTCCTTTGCCCCTCAAAAATCCTGAAGAAAGCATCGAAGTCAACCTCCAAAAAATCCTCGAAGCCCTATATGATCGAGCAGGCTACGAATACCGCATCGACTATCAACAACCTGTTCCACCACCAGCACTTAGCCCAGCCAACCAAACCTGGCTTGCCCAACTCCAGCTCTCATAACATCTCTAAAAATATTCGTACTTGCGTACCATTATTCGATCGGTGTCGGCGGCGACGATGTAATTGATGCCGAGTTCTCCGAGACTAAGTAATTTTTCCACTCCAAGGAATTATCCCACCCGTCAAACGGTGGGATTTTTTTGCTATTCCGCACCTTGAATTTGCCGAACTTGTAATCATCAAGGATTATCCTTTTCAAGGAGCCTTAAAATCCAGCAACAAAATTACCCTAGTTCGATCGCTCTTATTCCAGGCTTCATGATCCCAGGTGTCATCAAAAACCAAGCATTTTCCTTCGTCCCAAGAACGAATATCACCACTCACCCGAATGGCACAATCTGCTGGGATCACTAACCCCAAATGGCAACGCAACACCCCTTCTGGATAGCCCGTATGTGGTGCAATGTGTGTACCAGGAGCCAGCGCCGAAAAACCGGCTGTCACCAAACCAGGAATAGTTTCAACCAATTTGGTAGTCTCTGGGCAGAGCCGACAGTTCTTATCGATCTTTACTCCAAAAGCATACAAACCAAAGGTCTGCCAGCCTTCCTTGTACAAATAGCGTTCACTCCAGTCAATAAAATGCTCACCCTTTAAGGCCGCCAACTCCTCACGGATTTTTTCCCAGTTGGCTTCTAAACGCAGGGCAAAATCAAACTCCGCAGCTTCATAAAAGGTTTTTCGATTGTGCGCAGCTAACTGTGGCGGTGTCTTCGCCCTCGATCCCAAAACTACAATAATGCGCCGAAAAGCGCCCATCCAGGCATCGATGCCACCAACTCTGGTGAGATTTTTGGCCATAAATACCACCCAGTGCCAACCCCGCCGCACGTTTTCCCACAAAGAGGGCTGCTGATTATCCGAAGAGTTCAAGTCTTTCATCCTGAGTTCTTAGAAAAAGAATAGATTTTCATCTTAAAATATTTTTCTTGCGATTAGATAGAGGCAAACATCTACCTTCTACCCGAAAGCGCCGTAAAACAATGCTTTGGGCAGCAGAAGACCAAATAGTCAAAAATTTTGCTGAAAGTTTCAGGAATAACAAATTGCAGCTTGTAGTTTAAACCATGTACCCAGAGAACTTGAACTTACTAATCATCAAAATCTCTCTCAAATAGCTCAACCCAACTTGATTAAATTTACTCCTTAAATTGTTGTGGCTTATTGAATTCTGAAAAATTCGGTAAGCCATTTTGCCTACATTGAAATAATTCTTGGTGTTCTGGAACATTTTAGGACGGTTTTGAATCACCCTGTAATGTGGAACAGGCAGAAGAAGTCAAGCCCAAATCATTATTTTATCTGTATCTGTTCAATCGCTTAACCCAAACCAATTGACCTTACCCTGTGGAGAATCTGATGTCTTTACGTAAAATTTCTGTTGCTCTCACTTCTGTAGTAGTTTTGGCTGCTGGCATTCCGGCTTTTGCTCAAAGCAATGGCAACTCCGTTGTTCATAACAATGTTGTAAATAGCTTAGGTAGCAGCACCCCCATTACAGTTAACCGTGAATCTCACAGCGTAATTAACAATCCCGGCATTGGCAATGTGCATGTTGATAATAATTTGGTGCTGAGTGGTAGCTGCGGCAAATCAAAAGTCCACAACAACGTGAGTCATCAAGGTTCGATCGGTGCTAGTACTAATGTGGTCGTAGATGTTTGTATACCTGATACTAGCGGTAATCTGCCGGGGATTCGCCACCATCGCAGAAGATAAATTTACTAAAAATTAATATAGCAATTCCGATTCGCGTAAAGTGAATTACGCCAATAAGGCGGGTATTTAGGCGCATTGATTCTCTACTTCATTTTCAAAAGGTGAATCGCAATAGCATCCATGGGCAAACCAGTTTCGAAT
>JAAFHZ010000219.1 GCA_013297675.1 Synechococcales cyanobacterium bin59.metabat.ball.084
GCTGGGCCTGGACCCGGCCAAGGTCAACCCCAACGGCGGCGCCATCGCCCTGGGCCATCCATTGGGCGCCACCGGCGCCATCCGCGCCGCCACCGTCATCCACGCCCTGCGCCGCCACAACCAGCGCTATGGCATGGTGACCATGTGCGTGGGCATGGGGCAGGGCGCGGCTGGGATTTTTGAGCGGGTGTGACGCCTTGGGGGCGGCGCTTGCCGTCTGAGCGTCAATGGCAGTTTTGATGTGAAAACATGCCCTGGCGCTTGGTGCATATAGAAAGTCAGCTATTGAATTAAATTCATAGCTGACTTTCCTTTTGGGATAAGCGCTACGGCCTGTTTTTCCTTTGAATTTCGCCAGCATCAGGGTGGTCATTGCTTCCAGCCGCCGGTCGATCAATCGTCCGTCTGCGCGGGCAGGCGCGCAAAAGCCAGGTCATACACCGCATTGCGGTCTCGCTTGCCCACGGCAATCACCGTCACTGTGACGGTTTGGTCCTCCACCACATACACCAGCCGATAACCCGCCTGGCGCAGTTTGATTTTGTAAACCAGGCTGGCACCGTGCAATGCGGCGCTGGGCACGTGTGGGTTCTCCAGCCGTTCAGTCAGCTTTTTGGCGAACTGCGCCCGCACGGTGTGGCCCAGCTTGTGCCATTCCTTCCATGCTGAGGGCTTGAAGGCCAGTTCATAACTCATCCAGCTTGACCTTTATTGACGGCTCTGCTTGGCGTTCTTTCACCAGCTTGAGCAGTTGTGTGTCGTCAATCAACTCCATCAGTGCTTCGTATGCCCTTGCTGGCACGCAGTAAAAGGCGGGTTCGTTGCGGTTGAGTATCACCACGGGCATGCCATCACCGCTGGCCATCACACGCATGGGGTTGGCCTTGAGTTCTGACACGCTGGCGGCGGTTTCGGCCAGCAGTTGGTAGGTCATGCGGGTCTCCTTTTTGAATCATTAAAGACCTGATGGTAGGTTCTTTAAGTGGTCTTTTCAAGCGCCAGGCGGCATCCGTCAGCCTGGCGATGCCGCAGGCTGAAACACCCGAATGCGGGGTGCAATTTTGTCGTGGCTGTTGCGCATGACCGTGCGCATGTCGTACTCGGTTTGCAGGTTCAGCCAGTAGCGCGGGTCCATGCTGAAAAACAGACCCGGCCGCAGGGCGGTGTCGGCGCTGATGGGGCGTGCGCCGTTCACGATGTCGCTGATGCGGCTGGGGGGCACGTCCATGTCAGCGGCCAGTTGCCGGGCGGTGATGCCCAGGGGTTTCATGAAGTCTTCCAGCAAAATTTCGCCGGGATGAATGTCGTCAAGCAGTTCGGTGGTCATGTGTCTGGCTCCTGAAGGTTCAGTGGTAGTCCACGATTTCCACGCGGTAGGCCCCGTCGTCGTGCCAAGCAAAGCACACGCGCCATTGGGCGTTGATGCGGATGCTGTGCTGGCCCAGTCGGTCACCTTTGAGGGCTTCCAACTGGTTGCCGGGTGGAATGCGCAAGCTTTGCAGATCGGTGGCGGCATGCGGTTGCAGCAACTTGCGTCGCGCTACTCGCTCGATGTCGCTGAAGCGCCCAACGGCCCTGCTCCCCGTTGCTTTTTGCCACTTTGTCATCGTTTCCACGCCACCTGCCACGCAGCGAATTCGCTGGGGCGCAGCCGGTAGCGGGCCATGTTGCCTTCGTGCAGGCTCATCAATTGGTCGTGCACCACTTCCACGAACCGTGACTGATCTGACGCGGGCAGCGATTGCAACGCAATGTCCCGCACATGGCCGATGGCCTGTGGTTTGGTCATGCACTGGCGCACTGCCGACGGCCAAGCGCGACACGCGTTTGTTCACGTCTTCAAACGGCTGGAGGTAAGGCCGATGCACCATGGCAAAAAAGGCCTGCTCGAACGGGTCTGCGATGGCGGTTGTGGTGTCCAGCACTTGTTGAAAACACCCGTCAATCATCTGCGGCCCTTCGAGCGGCATGAAAACGGTGTGGCCAATGCCCACCGGAATGCGGCGCAAGCGCCCGCTGGCGCTGGGGTCGGTCAACAGGTTGTCGGCCAGCAGGGCGTGCAGGTTCAGTACGTGTAGCGGTTGAAGCCGATGTCGCTGGCCGTGGCAATCAGGAACTCGATGGCCTCTTTGTGGTTGAGGATCATCTGGCTTTCCATGGCATTTTTGCCCGTTGCCGCTTGACCAGCAGAGATCAGCTGCTCTGTTTCCAAGAGTGAGTAGGTGTTGCCTGACCACCTCCGGCAGGTAGAAGTGGTGATTGGGGCGGATCAATGGCTGGTTTTGATGTTGCGCAAATGCCTTTGCGACACATTTGGTGTCGCGAATGCCGGGTTTTTGCATGCCATGAAGCTGCACGCTCGCATGCTGGACTTCAGTGTGGGTGAGTGGTGGCAAATTTGCCACCCTCTGCGAGGGGCTCTGGCTTGAGCACCAGTGCGTGCAGGAGCTTGTCAACGCCTATACATTCGGTGAACCCGTTTTTTGAAAGGCGTGTATGCACATTTCCGGCCAATGCCACTGCGGTGCCATTTCGTTCACGGCCTTGGTGGACCCATCCAAGGTCATCGCCTGCCATTGCGCCGACTGCCAGGCGTTTTCGGGGGCGCCGTTTCGTGCGGTGTTGCCTGCCCCCGCCGAGGGGGTCAGCTGGTCGGGCACCCCCCGGCATTACGTGAAGGTGGCGGCCAGCGGTAACCGGCGGGCGCAGGCGTTTTGCGCAGACTGCGGCACCCAGCTTTACGCCTGCGACCCCGAGTCGCCCACCGTGCTCAACCTGCGGCTGGGTTGTGTGAACGAGCGTGCGCAACTGCCCCCGGTGGTCCACATCTGGGGCCAATCCGCCATGCCCTGGGCACGGGTCCCCCAGGACGTACCGTTTCACGCCCAGGGGCTGAACAGCCCGCGCATGGCGGCACAGGAATAGGTCCGTTGTGCGCCCGCGTCTGCGCTGCTGTATGTAATACGCAACGCAGGCACGGCTTTGGTGCCAACTTTGTTTTTTGGATGACACTGATGGCGGTAACCATTCAACCCATGGGCCGCTGTTCCTGCACCGATTTTCTTCAGG
>JAAFHZ010000022.1:0-12461 GCA_013297675.1 Synechococcales cyanobacterium bin59.metabat.ball.084
ATCTGGGAGAGTCTCTTTATTAGTAGGCTGCTCATTTTTAAGTGCATGATATGCTTGAGCGTCATAGGTCTCTACTAAGAAATGGCAAGCTATTAAGATACCTGCAAAAAGTACTTTTGATAAAAATTGATTGACATGTTGTAGGTACACTAGCTTTTACGTTTTAGTAGAGGGTTGGATAGTAAGTATTAAGGGACAATTAGTTTAATATTAAAAGGAGTAGGCTTTTGCCCTGTGGCGATAATATTTCCTGATAAGCTATAAGAACCGCTACTCAAATTTAAGGGCTGATCATTAAAGTTAAGAATGACTTCGCGGGAGTTTTGCGATTGCACAATTACCCCCCTAATAGTGGCCTTTGCAACTTCCTTGGCATCTTTTTCAACTCGCCAAGTGACCTCAGGGTAAGCCGTTTGCTGACCTTGATTTTCTAGCAATAGACTAACCTTTTTGGTGGCTGCATCCCAAATTGCGGTACGTGCTTGAATATTGGCAGTGCTACTTCCCTTGCTAAAGAAAAATACTGAGGCAACCCGAGCTTTTATTAATAATGCATTACCGTTAGCCGAGGTGATTGATTTCTCTTTGAGGTCTTCCACAAAGATAGATGCTCTATACTCTTGGTTTGGTAAATTGACCGGTATAGCAATGGCTACGCGAATGTTTCTGGTGACTCCAGGCGGTATCTCCAATTCTCTGGGTGAAAATTGCAAGTAAGGTACTGCGCTTTGGTTATCTTTGGGAGTAAAGGTAAAACCCTTCTTACTGTCGTAGGTGAAGCTTTCGGCGTAAACCCGCATCCGCAAAGGATCATTTCCTTTATTAGTAATAGCGATCGAGCCTTTGGCTTGTCCACCTTTAAACTCACCGATGGTCACTAATGGAGTTACGACGAATTGTTGCGACCAGGTAGGTAAACAAGATAATAGATTGGTCATCAATCCGATGCCCAAACCTAAAATAACTCTTTTGACTTGTTTAACTATCACAGCCTGTACCACACCTAAATCAAAATAAATTTAAAAAAATTGTCTAATATATTTAGCAGCTTAAGGCGTGACTGTTGCCTGAACTCTAATCACATAATTACCTGCTGCCAAAATCTTGACTGGTGCAACAGCCCCCCTAGCTACCACACTCATACTAGAAGGAATACCAGAGAAACCATTACTGAGGTTTGTTTTGGTATATGTATAGCCACTGCCCTGGAAACCACCGCTGGGGTTGGGGGGGTAAGCGCCAGTACCATTGAGCAATCTAAATTGTTCTGCATAGCCAGTCTGAGCGGGTGCAGACCCAGCGATTAGGTTGACCGCAATAGTAGAAGTGGTAGTATTACAAACAGTAGATATTGTGCCGGGGGTCGTAGATGTCAAACTACTGACAAACCCCGTGTTGGTAGGCAACTGTCCATTGACGACAGTCAGTGAACAAGTGCCAGCGACAGAACCCGTGTGATTAGAAGTAAAATTTGCACTCGTCGTGGAACCGCCAGGTATATTATTGCCGCCAGCATTAGCTAATTGAGGGATAGCTAATGTACTACCGAGCAAAAGAAAAACAGCTAATAAGTGTTTCATAGTCTTAGGTTCCAAACTAATGATGTGAAGCAAGCGTTAAAAGTAGGTAATATAACCACTCAGTGGATGTTTCGTCTGAATTTTTAGTGCTGAAGCACAGCCTCAAGTAACCAAAAATTCAGACAAAACAACAATTAAGTACTAAGGAGTTACAGTGGCCTTAACATTGATGGTGTAAGCACCAGCCGCAAGAAGTTGCGGAGTTGGTACACTACCTCTAGCTGTCACATCCATCGTAGATGCAATGCCGGAGAAACCATTGCTTAGGTCTGTTAGGCTATAGGTATAACCAGTGGGTTGAAAACCGCCACTGGCGTTGGCGGGGTAAGCGCCAGTACCGCCGTCTAATTGGAACTCTTCAACATAACCAGGTTGAGCAGGTGACAAACCAGGATCTAGCGTGACAGCAATGTTGGAACTAGTAGTATTGCAAACAGTGGCAATAGATCCTTTGGTTGTGGATGTTAGGCTACTGACGAACCCCTGGTTAATGGGCATTACTCCATCAGTTACGGCCAAAGAGCAGGTACCGCTGACTGAGCCACTATGGCTAGAAGTGAAACTAGCAGCGCTACTGCTGCCACCTGGCGCATTGCCACCACCAGCATGAGCAGCAGATGCCAAGCCAGCAATGGTGGAGATAGTAATTAAAGAAGCAAGAATCTTATTCATGGGTTAGACCTAAAATTGTTTGTGTGAATGGTAAGTTGGGGTAGAATAAGGGCGTGTGAATGTCAAATCACCAAAATGGGACTAGGGAAGTAATTCAGCGTTCACTGTTACAGAGTAGTCTCTAGCTGCCTGTAACAATCGCCGATCGGGAGCAGCAATCTGCACCTGGTATATTGCTTTTCCTGTTCCATCCCCATCTAGCAAGTTATATGGTATTAACAGTGCATTATTGGTAGGCTCCGAGCTACCTGGACTAAAAATCCCATTAGCAGTCACTAGACGAATTTGCACCAAATCACCATGTGCTATGGTGCGGGAACCATCAATAGAAAGTCTTAACATACCGCTGCTTCTACCAGAGCACTTCACCTCAAAAAAAGATTCCGTGCCATCAGAAGCTAACTTAGTAGCTAGCAAGTTATTAGGAAACAGTTGGCCTATTTGACTTCGCTGAATCGAGCAGGAGCTAGTGTTATTCGCTAATGCCGGTGAAAGCCATTGGAAAAAACACAACCAACCACTAACTGCTAATAATTGTTTAGCTAATCTTTGCATATTAACCTTGCCATTGACAGATGGTGTCACAGCTACACAAATCAAAAAGTTAACTGTGTGTTTTGTAACTACCCCTTTTACTACAATACAACAATATTTTTGGAAGTTTATCATCTATTTTGTAGGGGGAATCACTACTTTGTCTTATCTTCTCGCTACCCAGCATTTTTGGTGATAGGCATCTTTTTGGGTCGATTTCCTCGATCGATTCCATTTTTAATCCCAAAAATATCTGAGAATTCCTTAGTACATCAAAGGTTCAGAATAAGCAAAAATTGTCAACTAGTATAAATAAAAACAATTGTTAACTTAACTTAAAATCCAATTATTAAAAGAATTTTAAGAAGTACTCAGAAATACCTCATGTGAAATCACCTAAAATCATCTAAAATATTTCATACTCAGATTATCCTCACTTTTGCGGCCTAATCACCGCCTAGAAACAGCTTGGCTCTGATCCAAGCTGCTTGCCAAAGCCAATCAAACACTACAACAAAAATAACCTCTCCAGTACAAACCTTTGCACCAGAGAGATCCAGCAAAATCAATTGAAACATCATGTGTTATGAGTAAGCTGCCACAGCATCACCAAGTACTCCACATCTCCAGCATTTTTTGCGCTCCACCGCTATGACCTTTTCTGCAAATAAGTTTGCAAAATGTTACAGACAACTTTGAGATCATTTTCAATCAAAATTAGCCGAGGAGCTGCCATCTTGAGCTTATATACCACCAAATTCACCATCAACTGTAACTGATAAGCCAAAGACCGCTTGAGTTCTACATCATTACTTACCGGGTCGTTATCCAAAACTAAAATGCAGCTTTGATGATCCATCAATGCTAGCATTGCTAAAATTTCGGCATATTCCGGCAAACCGTGCCTTTCACTGCCCATAGCTCCCCGACTTCCAATCGACCCAGATGAATCTACCGACAACGATGTCTCTCGATCGAAGCGCAATATTAACAGAGTAGAACGCTGCTTCAGTGCTGAGCCGATCGACGTTAACAGAGCTGGTTGATCATTTCTGGGCACTGGCAAATTAGCCTGCAATCGATTGCACAAACCCCACAACAAACCCAAAACTGAACTATCACTGCCTACTTCTAAACAAAAGGTGGCCTCAAATGAGGGAGCATAATCAATCAAATAACTGGTGAGATCTAACTTTTGACTGGCGTTGTAACTAACTGATATGAGCTTTGCCCAATCCTGTTGAATCCACAAACTGGCCTGCAATCGATCAAACGCAGATTTTCCATTGCTGTTAGCCTGCTGCCATGCTAACCTTTCTTTTTCTAACAGTTCTATGAGATTGCGCCGATTAACCGCTACTCCTATTAATTTGGAAAGTTCTTTAAATAATCCAGAAGCAATATTTTGCAAAGAACTTTCTGTATATTGATACTCAATACCAGCTCTCTTATAAGTTGTGCCTTGTAAAATGATATCTATAACTAGCTTCTCTGCGTCAGTCAAACCAGCTTTCCTGGAAGGACTTTTTTGGAGAAAAGTGTTGGCAAAAGAGATTAGTTGTTTGATATCACTAGACATAGCAAGGATGAAGCATTAGTCAACACTAAAGATGTTAGGGAACTGCGATGTAAATGCTCAGCTAAAAAAATCGCTTAATTCTCCTTCTTGTTGATAATTCTAATACAGTGTGCTAGGCGAAGTCAATACTAGTTTTGAAAGATACCAAATTACTTACTACAAAAGCATATTTAAACTGGAACTAACCAAACAGACCCGCCAGATTTAAAGAGATTATGCAACCTTCTCGCATATTTGACAAGTACAGTTTAGGATCACTTTTAACTTATCCCTTGCCACAATTAGCTACTCATCTTAAAAAAAACAAAGGTAAACTATTTAGTTATCTCCATAAACTCTATTCTCTGATGCATCAGAAAGCAGAGCTAGAGTTGAATACCTAGCAGCTTACCTTAATAGGTTCCTAAATATATAGCTTCAGTAACGACCTAAACCCGAACAAGCAACAACCAGGTGAGTAGACTTCACTCTGTGTATTCTATAATTCGTAGATAAGCCCTGTTGAGGTGACAGTGGCCACATTTTCGCTCCATCTCAGAACCTCTGCAACCTCAGTTTAAGGATTTAAGCAACCGAAATATAGACTTTTTTACGAGTTAAAGGACTTAAAGTAGAAAGATATGCTATATGTAGGTTTCGGCCTGCGATTACTTTTAGTATGATGGCCGACAAAAAGCTAAATAAGTCTACTTAACTATATTTTTATTGATTAACTTTAATTTTGGGCAGGAAGAGTCTTTCAGATGGATCACCGAAAACGCAAGCGTAAGCGAGGAGTGACATTGACCTCTATTGGTCTCCAGAAGCTACAAGAGGCCAAGTCTCTGGCGGAGATAAACCAAAACCGAGGTGTGCGCCTGACCTTAGAAGACTTGAGTGAAATGGTCGGTGTAGCTCCCGACACGGTTATGAGAGTTTTCGCTGGGGAAGAACGAGTAGATAAACATACCCTAAGACGCTGTTTTCAAGCCTTTCGGCTAAATTTAGATCCGTTAGATTACTTGCAGCCCCAGAGCAGCTTATATGAGGCTGAAAATCTTGGTAATGGTTTAGCAGAAGATTTGCTAACATCTGTATCCTCTTCGATTACAAATGTAACACTAGATTTACCCAAAGGACAAGTACCACTGGAATCAGCTTTTTATGTCGATCGACAGCCTTTTGAATCACGCTGCCAAGAAGTAATTCAAGAGCCAGGGGCTTTAATTCGGATTAAGGCTCCCAAAGAAATGGGCAAAACCTCTCTCATGGCCAGAATTCTATCGAAGGCTAGAGAGCAAGACTATTTAACAGTAACTTTGAGCTTGCGGTTAGCAGACGAAAGCATTTTCTTGAGCTTAGAACGTTTCCTCCAATGGTTTTGTGCTTGCACCAGCCAAAGTTTAGGTTTGCCAAATCGGCTAGAAGAACAGTGGGATGAGATTTTTGGTAATAATTATAATGCCATTAACTACTTTGAAAAATGTATTTTAGCCAGCATCGATCGACCGGTGGTAATGGCCTTAGATGATATTGACTGTATTTTTAAACGGGAAAAAATTGCCTCAGATTTTTTGGGTTTGCTGCGTGCAATGCACGAAAAAGCCAAGTACGGTGATGGCAATAGTGCAGCTTGGCAAAGGCTGCGCATTATTGTGATTCACTCTACGGAAGTTTATATTGCGCTCAACAGCAATCAGTCTCCGTTTAATGTGGGCTTGTCGGTAGATCTGCCAGAATTTACCCAGAGTCAAGTCTTAGACTTAGCTCAGCGACACCACTTGAATTGGAATAGCTCGGAAGTAGACTATCTGATGAATTATGTGGGAGGTCGCCCTTCCTTAATTCGTCAAGCTTTGTACTCTATCACCCGCCAGGAAATTTCATTAATCGAATTAGTGGGTACCTCCAGTTTTGCTAGCCATATTTATGGTGATTGTTTAAGCCGCCTGTGGGGATATTTACAGCAGCAGCCCACTCTATTGACTGCTTTTAGCCAGGTGGTTAAAGCTGCCGAGCCAGTCCAGATCGATTCGATCCAAGGTTTTTTGTTGAAGAGTTTGGGATTGATTCATTTTCAAGATGGTATGGGTACTCCTTCTTGTCAGTTATATATCGAATATTTTCGCGATCGAGTTTGAGTTTCTTAACTCCTCAAACTTAACTCCTCAAACTGAGGTTGACCAAAAAAGATAAGTGTCATAGAGTTTGCCTGCAATGGGCAGTTGATTGACTAGTTGTTATAATCTGCTTATTCACTCGATTATTATCAACCATGTTCGATCCAGATCTGCGACCAACTGGGCTGCCAGCAGCAGCGAATTTGAGGAGTGCTAACTCTGCTATTGAAGCAAGTGCTTGGGGCGGACAAAAAAATATTTCTCGTGTTGGTCGCGATCGGGGTTTGCCGCCAGCGATCGAAAAAATTATGATGAAAGTCAATCATGCTTTGCATGGCTTTCCGGCACTTTTTCACAGTGACGTGGGCAGAGTGATCTGGCCGCCGGTCAGGCAGGGGCTAAGTCGGTTGCCGGAGGGTGAAACTAAACAAGTGATTATTGTGGGTGCTGGAATTGGCGGCCTAATTACGGCTTTAGAGTTAGCAAAGCTGGGCTATACCGTAGATATTTATGAGTCCAACGAATATTTGGGTGGTCGTATTGGAGGCCAGTATTTGGATCAGTCTCCGAGCGGGGTGTGGGAACACGGCCTGCATCATTTTTTTGTGAATGTCTACGATTTTTTGATGCAAAAGCTGGAAGAAGTGGGGGCAGACCAGCATTTAGAAATGGTTGATAGCGTTTATTTGCACTTTGAAACATATCAGAATGAAACCCTAGAAATCAAACCCAATGCACATCTGCTAAATTTAATTGGAATTCTGATTCGCTCTCCTAACGTCAAATTGAGCGATGCTATCCAAAGTTTGTGGGGGATGATTCCGGTGTTTTTTTATAATCATCGTCAGGTGATCACCAAGTATGATCACCTGACGATGACTGAATATTCTCAACAAACCGGCATTTCTACAACTTTTTACGAAACTTTCATTAAAACTATTTTAACTGTTAGCCTAAATCGCATGGCCAGCATCAGTGCCGCTCAGGTGTTGCAGTTGATGTGGGTATTTTTTCTCTGTCGTCCTGATGCGATGCGGCGGATGGTGCCTACCGAAAATCACTATATTTCGATTTTTGTGCCGTTTGTGAATCACCTGGAAAAATTAGGCGTGAATATTCACACCAATAAACCAGTAGCAAGCTTAGAGTTAGCTCCTGGTCGAGTCCAGGGAATTCGGTTAGTTGATGATACAGAGGTGATCTGTGACTACTTAGTGATGGCTACTGATGTCAAAGGAGCACAGCATATTTTACAACAGACTAAAGCTAACCAGCCCAACTATTTATCTCAGCTCCAGCCAGTGATCGATCGAGTAGCAAAAATCCAAATAGCACCGCCCTACATTGTGGCTAGAGCCTACTTTTTACAAAAGCCGAATAACCCGGACTTACCGGATGTAGTAGAAACCCCAGAAAATCAGCCGGTGGACTTGGTTTTTCAGCCCCATAAAACCGAAAAACAAGAAGCTAAATGGGTGCAAGAGGCTTTGCCCGGTGAAGATCGCTGGATTTTGGAAGTTCATGCCTATGACTTAGGCCCATCGTTGTTTAGTCGGTATGGAGATCCGACAATCACCAGCGAATCTCGCACTGACGATCAGCTCTGGACATTGATTCAATCACTTTCCGATGAGCAAATTTGGCAAGTAATGAAAGAGAGCGTTAGCACCATTGATGGCCTGGAAAACATGGCTACGGCCAAGCTCTATCCCCATGGCGGTCTGCAACTGCGCCGATACTATAACTTTACTGGATTTCAAGTTGGGCAGGCCGATCGACCACCAGCTTTTTTGGCTGAAAACCAGTTGGATAATTTGTTTTTTGTGGGAGATTGGCTGGCTGTGCAGGGCAAAAATGGTCAACAGCCCGGAACTGTGCATCCCGGCGGTAACTTGCTTGGTCATGTGGCCTCGATCGCGGGCATCACCGCTGGCTTAATTGCTGCCCAAGATGGAGTGGTTGGCCCACCTGTCTCAGTCGTATGAGCCACTGGTGTAGATAAGTTAACATTGCTTGTGCTTAACCTCAAATATTTATATCATAGCCAAAAATTACCGATCAATTAATCGAACAATTCATTAAAACTATGCCCAGCACTTATCCTCCCTTTAGTTATCAAATTGGTGGCAGCCTTGCAGTTACAGCGCCTTGCTATGTGGAGCGGCAGGCTGATCTAGAGCTATATGAGGGGCTGAAAAATGGGATGTTTTGCTATGTGCTGAATTCTCGGCAAATGGGTAAGTCTAGTCTGCGGGTGCAGGCTATGCATCGGTTGCATCAAGATGGCATTGCTTGTGGAGTCGTAGATATTACGGCGATCGGCTCCCAAGAAATCACAGCAGAACAGTGGTATGCCAGCATTTTGAGTAGTTTAGTTAGTGCTTTTCGGTTAGATATCAACTTGCGCGAATGGTGGCGAGAAAATTTGTATTTGTCGCCAATTAAACGCCTGAGCAAATTTGTAGAAGATGTTTTGTTGGTAGAAAGTAGCCAAAGCATGGTGATTTTTATCGATGAAATTGACAGCATTTTAGGACTGCCGTTTTCGGTGGACGATTTTTTTGCTTGGATTCGATCGTGCTATAACAAGCGTACCGACCAGCCTGCTTATCGCAGAATTACTTTTGCCCTATTGGGGGTAGCAACTCCCACAGATTTAATGACCGATAAAAACCGTACTCCTTTTAATATTGGTAAAGCGATTTCTTTGAACGGTTTTGAATTGCATGAAACTGAGCCACTGATGCAGGGGTTGCAGGGGAAATTTGAGCAGCCTCAGCTTATTTTGGCTGAAGTGTTGGGTTGGACTGGTGGCCAGCCTTTTTTGACTCAGCGCATCTGTCAGATTTTGTTAGAAGAAGTAGATAATCCTGCGGCCAATTTGCAGCGCTATCAAGATGATCTATCTGGTTCTTTGGCCGATTGGGTAGCCGAAGTAATCTACCGGCGGGTAATTAATAACTGGGCAAGTCAAGATGAGCCAGAGCATCTCAAAACTATTCGCGATCGACTACTGCGCAACAAGCAGCAATCTAGTCGGCTGTTAGGACTATACGGCCAAATTAGCGAAAATATTGAAATTAACTTTGGTGATGAACCAGAACAAATGGAGCTGTTGCTTTCTGGCCTAGTGGTGAAGCGACATTCGGCGACTAATGCTCCGGTGCTACAGGTGTACAACCGTATTTATCAGACTATTTTTAGTAAAGCCTGGTTAGAAAAAGAGCTAGCTAAGCTGCGCCCTTATGCCGAATGTATTAATATTTGGTTGGCTGCCGACGGGCTAGATGAATCGCGGTTGCTGCGGGGCAGCTCATTGCAAGCGGCTCTTACTTGGGCTAGTGACAAAAAACTGAGCAATGACGACTACCGATTTTTAAATGCCAGTCAGGCGTTAGAAAGCTACAGTACCAATTTATTGAATGAACAGCGATTAAGTCTGATCTTAAAGCGTTTTTTGGCCGCTGCACTATTGGCGATCTTGCTGTTGATTGGTCTATCTGGCCTAACTTTCACCGAAGCTCGACAGGCCACTATTAGTGAAATTACTGCCCTGAATTCTTTTGCTACGAACTTTTATAATAATAACTCTCAACCTTTTACAGCGTTAGTTGCTAGTCTGCAAGCAGGTCGTCGATTAAGCTCGATGTTGGCGGCTCCGCCAGAGCTGAAATCTAAGATTCAAAGTAATCTGCAAAAAAATTTGCTGGCGGTCAAAGAACGCAATCGGTTACAAGGTCATACCGCGCCAGTGATGGCAGTTACTTTTAGCCCTGATGGCCAAACTATTGCCACTGCCAGTTGGGATAGCACTATTAAGCTTTGGACTCCTAAGGGTCAAGAATTAAAGACCCTGAAGGGGCACAGTGGCGAATTATGGAATGTAGTGTTTAGCCCCGATGGTAAAACATTGGCTTCGGCTAGCTCCGATCAAACTGTCAAGCTATGGAATATTGATGGTACCGAACTACATACTTTGACCGGACATACTGGAGCTGTGATAGAAGTGATGTTTAGTCCCGATGGTCAGCGCTTGGCTTCTTCTGGGATTGATGGATTGATCAAAATTTGGGATATGAATGGCCAAGAATTACAAAGTTTTAAAGCTCATCAAGGATGGGTGTGGGGTTTGCGATTTAGTCCTGATGGTCAGACGATCGCTTCTGGAGGGGGTGATAAACTGATTAAATTATGGAATTTGAATGGCCAAGAACTAAAAACTATTATTGGGCACCAGGACACTGTGACAGAAGTGGTTTTTAGTGCTGACGGGCGACATTTAGCTTCTGCTAGTAACGATGGCACCGTTAGAGTCTGGACAATTGCAGGCAAGGAAATTAACACTTTTAAGGCACCCGGTGCTCAACTGTGGGATTTGCGCTGGAACAATGATAGTCAAACGCTGGCAGCGGTAGGCTCTGACAATACGGTAAGACTGTGGAATTTGAGTGACCAAACAGAAAAAATCTTCAAAACTGGCTCGCAAATTTCGCGGTTAAGCTTTAGTCCTGACGGGAAGTATTTGCTGATGGCTAGTTGGGATAATAGTGTGAAGATATGGCAAATAGCCGATCGAGCGTCTGGATCTCAGGTAATTGCTGCTCATAGTGCCCAAATTACTGATCTCAATTTTAGTCATAATGGCCAGACCATTGCCACTGCTAGTTGGGATCGCACTGTTAAAATTTGGAATCTTCAAGGGAAAGAGTTAAAAACTTTAGAACTAGATGGTGATAGTAAAAACTATGCTGTTTGGAGTACGATCTTTAGCCCCAATGATCAAACATTAGCTGCGGTAATGTGGGATGGTCAAATTGTACTGTGGCAAGATGATCAAAAAATAGGCGTGATTCCCGGTACCAGCAGGCTTAGAACCGGCTTCAGCCCGGATGGTCAGAGTATTGTGGCTGCTGGTACTGATAACTCTTTTGCTTTGTGGTCAATCAAAGGCAAAAAACTACAGACTTTTGCCGGTCACTCAGGGACAGTGAATGTAGTGCAATTTAGTGCTGACGGCAAATATTTGGTTTCAGGTAGTGCTGATCATAGTATTAAACTTTGGACTAAGACCGGCCAGCTACTAAAGACCTTGGTAGGACACGAAGAAGAAGTGACCGATGTGAGCTTTAGCCCTGATGCTCAGATGATTGTTTCGGGTAGTCTCGATAGAACTATGCGTCTGTGGAATTTACAGGGTAAAGAAATTCAGAAATTTGCTGGCCATTCTGGGGCCGTGAATAATGTGGCTTTTAGCCCAGATGGTCAACTGCTGGCTTCGGCGAGTACCGATAAAAGTGTACGGCTGTGGAATTTGCAGGGAAAAGAAGTGCAAAAAATAGATAAGCATACTGCTGCTGTTACCACTTTGGCTTTTAGTTCTGATGGTCAAACTCTGGCTTCTGGTGGTTTTGATAACCAGTTGGTGCTGGTGGATCTGCATAATGCCCAGGATCAGACTCTCCAGACAGCGCTATCTGATGCCTGTGATTGGTTATCAGACTACCTCCAGACTAACTCTCAGGCGGCGATCGCCGATCGAAAATTTTGTAGTAAATATCTCCACAAATAAATTATGACTATTTCTCGCCCTAATCTACCTACCTCCATCATGAATTCTAATACGGCTGAGAGCGAATTTGACTCGCTGCCGCTATTATTGGTCAGTGGTGCTTTGCCCGCTGACTTACAGGGTCACATGTTTGTAGTGGCTCCTGCCGGGACTAGTGATCATCCCTTTGGTTCTGGGACACCGTTGCTGAATGGCACAGGAAAAGTCTATCGGTTTGATTTTAATCAGCGGGCTGATCAGCCAGATGTGGGTAGGGCTTTTTTGTCTGGGAAGCTGACTAAGACTCCTTGTTACTATGCCGACCAAATCACTTTGGCAGCGGCCGATCACGATGAAGGTGATTCGTTATTGACTCAACTGCAAGAAGAAATTTTTCGATTTAGAGATTTTGGGCTAGCGCGAGTTTCACCGCGTCTGGGCTTATATAA
>JAAFHZ010000022.1:12471-44072 GCA_013297675.1 Synechococcales cyanobacterium bin59.metabat.ball.084
TTCGGTTTGCCAATGATACTCACGATCGACTGGTGGTGACTTGGGATGTGGGGCGGCCTTATGAAATTGATCCATTTACTTTAGATCTGCGCACCCCGATCGGGCGTTTGGATGATTGGATTGACCCGGATGATTTGGCGATTTGGCCGTTTCCATTTATTTTTAGCACTGCACATCCGGTGTTTGATCCGGTGACTCGCCAGGATTTTTATACGGTGCAATATGCCGGATTATCAGAAAATGCTTTGAATTTAATTCATTTTCATAGCTCTAATGAAACTCAAGATGAAATGGAGTCTCATCTACGAAAGCTGGATGAGCATGAAAATTCAGAAATGCCAGAAAATGGTCTGGAATTAGTGACCTCGATCTTTCGGAATTTGGGGCGGGATGTGCGCCGCACTCTAGATCACCTCAAGGAATCGGTGGAAAATATTGTAGATGCTCTAGAGCATAGGACTGGTGCTACTGATAAAATAAACGATTTACTAAAGCGTCGCCCGCCCGTAGAAACCGACGGAGATTTTTATGGAATTCGCAAAGATGATTCTACTTACATTATCCGCTGGAATGGTACTCAGGAAGTCTTGAAATGGAAAGTAGAATATCAGGATGGTGAGGAAGTTAAGGCGCTCAAAATTGAGCAGACTATTCACCAAATGGGTTTAAGTGCGGACTACATTGTGTTGATTGACACGGCGTTTAAGTTGAATTTTGACGGGGTGTTTTACAATCCTGCTTGGTTGGCCAAGAAAATTCGCCAGTGGTTTGGTAAGCCCCAACTCTCTTATACTAAGCTATATATTATTCGCCGTAAAGATCTCACTGAAGAGGTGAGCACTGTAGTTGCGAAGCATCTAATTATTCCCCGTGAAACTGGTCACTATTTGGTGAATTACGATAACCCTAATGGCCAAATCACTATCAATGTGGCTCACATGTGCGGTTCTGATTCTGCTGAGTGGCTGCGAGAATTTGATAAACCAGTATTACCCTTGGATCTGGATGGTTACAACGGCACCTTGGCCGGTGGCCCCACAGATATTAACTATGCTGGTCGCTATGTAATTGATGTAGAAGAAGCCGTAGTGATTAAGGGCGATCGAGTATCTGGCCCGCAAACTTGGGGATTGGCGCTATATACTGCGGCGGGTAGCTTTGCGGCGATGTGGGATCAGGCGGCTCCGCGATCGATCGATGACCTGTACTGGATTGCCTGGGGTTGTACTAATTTGCAAACGGAGTTTGTAGCCAATTTATATGCGGACTATCCACACCGCACGGTGCCTTTTGCAGAGGTGCTGAAGCTAGCGAGTGATCCAGAGAATAACCCAGAAGCTAGACCCAGTTTGTTTCGGGTAAAAACTAAGCCGGATACTGACTTGCAAATTGCTCCTGATTTTTATTCTTTTCCGGTCAAACATACGGTGAATTCGCCGCAGTTCATTCCTAGAGCTGGCGGTACGGGCGGCTCTACCGATGGTTATATTGTTTGTATTGTAGTTTCTGATCAACCCACTGCCGGAATCTCTACTGGTGATGAGATCTGGGTATTTAAGGCCGACGATCTACATGCTGGCCCAATTTGTAAGTTAGCGCACCCAGATTTAAACTTTGGCTTTACGCTGCATACGGCCTGGATGCCCAAGATTCAATCGATCGATGCTGCACAGTTAAATAACATTATTCCGGTGCGGGAAGATTTTGCTAACCGGGTAGCTGATAAATCAGAGACAATTAAAAACTTGTTTGAGGAAATCTACAAAAATTTTGAATCGACTTAAATGATCTGAGCAAGGGAAGAGTGCTGCATCCAGCGCTCTTCTGGTTATGTGCTAATAGCTCCTAAACTTTTTAAAGCATCAACTTGTGAGGTGGTAAGACCTGTCACCTGAGTAATGTTCATGCCCTCATAAATACGTTGAGGACGTAGCACCTTAATACAAATCCAAAAATCGGTATCCCAGAGGCGAATGGTTTCATCGTGGCTACAGCTAGCCAATAGGATTCGATTGGCATCTGGATGAAAAACTACAAAATTCACTAAATCGGTGTGATTAGTCAACACCCTGATACATTCCCCCGTTGCCACTTGCCAAATCCGAATAGTGTAATCTTTGCTGGCACTGGCTAAATATAGGCCGTCAGGACTAAAGGCTACCGAGGCGATCGCTGCCCTATGCCCCGTCAACACTCTGATACATTCCCCCGCTTCAAAATCCCACAGTCGCACCGAGTTATCTTCGCCGCCACTGGCCAGCAAATTTCCTTGGGGATTAAACGCTACTGTCCAGTTTTCGCTGTCATGCCCTTGCAAAACTCGATAGCATTCTGCTGTTTCCGTATCCCAAACTTTAATATCTGGCTTGTGGCAAGCTGTCGCCATAAATTTACCCGAGGGATCAAAAGCCACATCACCTAGCTCTGCTTGCTTTATGCGCTGCAAAATTTGGTTAGTTCGATAATTCCATAAACCAAGAGTATCTAACCCACCACTAGCCAAAAGATCAGCTTGGGGATGAAAAGCAACCGTAATTACAAACCCAGGGCAAGCAAAAATGGGCGGTGAATGTTCCTGGAGACTGTGATCTTCCAGCACATCCCACAGTTTGACTAATCCATCCATGCCGCAGCTAGCCAACAGATTGCCATCAGGTGAAAAAGCAATTTGCCATACAGCCATGCGGTGCGCCAGCACTGTATGTAAGCACTGATAATTATCTAAATCCCACAAGCGAATTTGGCGATCTTCGCTACTGCTGGCCAATAGATTTTTTTGGGGATGAAAAGCCAATGCCCGCACTGCTTTAGAAATACTGCTAAAGGTTTTGACACATTGGCCCGAGGCTACATCCCAAAACTTTAATACACCACTTTGATCACTAGTAACTAAAATTGTGCCTTGAGAATTTAAAGCGATCGACCAAATATTGTTTTCATGACCCCGTAACACCCTGCTACATTGCCAATTATCAGCTTTCACTCGATCCCAAATTCGCACTGTCAAATCTTGGCTGCTGCTGATAATTTGTTGTCCATTGGGGGTGAAAAGCACATCAATAACTGTCCGAGAGTGATCCTGGATAGTTTGTAAGCATTCCCCCGAGGCTACATCCCAGATTTTAATAGCAGTATCTAAACCGCTACTAACTAGCTCTGTCCCCACAGCATTAAAGTTGACACAAGAGACAATTTGACTATGGCCAACCAGAGTTTTGAGGCATTCCCCCGTAGCCAAATCCCAAATTTTGATAGTGGAGTCGAAGCCGCTACTAGCTAATAATTCTCCTTGCCGCTGAAAATCTACATCCACCACGGTCAAGCTATGGCCAATTAGACTGGTCAAAAGTTTACCTGTAGCTACCTCCCACAATAAAATATCACCAGAATTACTGCTACTAGCGAGGGTTTTACCATCAGGACTGAGGGCGATCCGATATACCGGTGCGGCTAACTGCCAAGATTGTAGACAGGCTCCACTCTCGACCTCCCAGATTTTGATCGTGCGATCGAAGCTAGAGCTGATTAGCTGCTTACTATCTTTGGTAAACACTAAGCCCACTAGATGACCATCGTGAGCTTTAATATTCAGTAAACTCTGGCCGCTATTAATTTCCCAAATTACCAACTTGCCATCACTACCCCCTTTGGCTACCAATCGATCGTTTGGGCTAATGACCACTTTGTAGATATCTCCGATCGACTCAGTAAACAAAGTAGTATTGAGGTTCGCACCAGTGAAATTTACCTTAGCTAAGGCCACATCGCGCAGATCTGCTTGACGAATACTCAGACCCGCCAAGTCTAACCCTGTCAAATCAGCAGACAGTTGACAGAGTAAATTCAGGCAGTTTCCTGCTCCATAGCTAGCTGCTGATGTTGTTTGGGCTGCTAACCCCAATAATATTTGCCGACAGGCTTGAATTACTGCTGTTTGACCACCTAAATCGGAGCAGAGCAAAGCCAATAACGGCTGAAGAATTAAGCGAGTTTGGCTGGCTCGGACATAATCTTTAGACTGTGCCTTCATTAAGGCATAAGATAATAGTAACTGGGGAGTTTGATGGACAATTTCTGTCCGCACAGCCATCACTAATTTTTCGGTCATGTATTCCATGACCACCGGCTGCTGAGTAAATCGCCCATCTTTTTTTTCAATCAGCGATCGACCCTGCAAATATTCTAAAGATTCTAATAGCTGTGACATCGATACGGCTGGCAATAGATCATGGTACAAATGTCTGACTGAGATCCATTCGCGGTTAATCGCCAACCAAAACATTACTCGTTTTTCTAATGGGGGAAGTCGATCAAATTGACCAGAAATCAGCCATCTAATGCCATTAAATACAGCGATACCCTGCCGCAGAAATTCATTGACCTGACCATCAAAAACTTCCAAAATAGAGGTGGAAACTATTTTTAATGCCAGGGGATTACCTCCATATAATTCCACCAGCTTTTGACCTTGTTCGCTCATCAAAGGTAAACCTTTGTCATTTAATACCGATATAGCTGCTGCTAGATCTAGCCCATCTAGATGTAAAACTCTCACCGGCAGGTTAGTCCCGGCATAGTTGGCAACTTCGGCTATTTGCTCACGGCTGGTTAATACCACACAGCTTTGATGGGTGCATTCTGCGACTTGCCGAAAGAAATCTCCATATCCGGCGTAGCCTGCTAAATACTGGTGCGATTGACCAGCGAGCAAAATTGATTCTACGTTATCGATAATCAATAAACAGCGCTGTTGTCGCAGTCGATCGATTAAGAACGCCAGCCGTTGAGCTGGTTCGACTTCTAGCTGGGGATCTAAGACTGCAATTATTTCTGCCAAAAAGTTACTCAATAAAGGGGCACTACAAAGTGACTTCCATACTACAAAATCAAATTGCTCAGCAACTGCTTGCGCTAATTTAACGGCGAGGGCCGTTTTTCCCATGCCGCCGATCGCCAGAATTTCGATTAGGCGACAGTGATCTTGAGTTGCCCAGGCCGCTAAGGTCTGGAGTTCTGACTCACGGCCATAGAAAGTAGAGACATCGATCGCTTCGCCCCAAAAGTATTTGCGGTCTAACTCCTCTAATACTGCGGACTGTTGGTAGCGCTCTATTGCCGATCGAAGATTTTTTTTGCTGACTGCTTCACCGAGCAGTTCCGAAATAGTCTGCCACAGCTTGGAGCCTACTTCCCGCAGATATTCTACGGTATAGGTGGATTGACCTGCTGTTTGGGAGTAAGATGTTCCGGCTAAGGTGCTTTCTAACACCAGCATCTGAACGTCATTTAGCCCAGTAGGGTGGTTAGAAAGCAGTAATTTCTCGATCGTTTTCAATAATAGCTGGTTGCTCATTGCCGAGGGTTTCAGTATTTAGAGGTACGAAGTGAATGCAATAATACTCCTAATATTTTACTGTATTTAGTAATAAATACTAGTAGAGATTAATTGTTGAAAGTTGCGCTGTAGTCAAACCATCCCAACGACGTTCATTAATTTGTTTGACCGCAATACGTTTAGGGGCATTTTTTCGATCAAACCGGCCTAATGAGAGCTAACTAGGCGATTGCCAACCTCAGGATTTCCACTCATCACCCAATAGTCTCCTACACCTAATTCTATATAAAAGGCTGAATTTATAGCTTTTAGTTAAACCAGATCTAAAATCATTCCCGACTCAGTAAAAATCTTATGCAAAGGCAGATCCCAAGGATCGATCGGGATTTTTGGCACCAAGGCTACGTCAAAAGCAATCCCAATCTTTAGTACCTGTTGCCATGCAGGGTTAGCCAATAGCCGATCGAAGTAGCCCCCGCCGTAACCTAATCGATAACCTTGCGCATCAAAGCCTACCATCGGAATTAGCAGTGCGGCGGTGGCAGCAAGATCTATGGGGGTTGCCGTAGCTACTGGTTCAGCCAAACCATAAGAATTACGTACTAATGGTTCTCCTGGCCGCCATAAATGCCAAGCCAATTGGCGCTGTGGCAAACAGCGCGATAAACCCCATTGATATTTAGATTGAGCGAATAATTTGCCTAAATCTGGCTCCTGACGATGAGGTTGGTAAGCTAATATTGTCTGGTCAGGCCGGACTTGATCGAGCAAAAAATTTTGCAGATGCCCACAGAGCCGATCACTATATTCTTGATAAAGCTCTGATGGTATCGCCATCCTCGATCGCAGCAAATCTTGACGTAGATCGGCCTTGTTCACCATTAGTCACCATTAGCTAAAAGTCTGCTTATGAATAGCCTGTACTCGACCATATTCTGGTAAATCACCATCTCTCCGCAAAATTCGCAGACGATTATCTACCATCATCCGGGCATCGTTACGAGGAATAGATTGAAAACTGATGCCTTCAGCTTTGGTGTTGACAATAAAAAACATCCGCTGGGCATAGAGTGTTGTAAACAACTCTTGACTGTCTTCTAATTCGCAAATACGATACAGGAGGCCAAAGGTGGGGTGGTTAAGGTAACTTTCTGCGGTCATTTTTGTAAGATGATGATGTTGTTTTCTCAAGCAGACTGATATTATCTACTTTTTTGCGCCATTCAATACAAATTTTGTAAAACCGGCCAAGAGGACTTGTGGCATCGATCTATACAAAAAAGCCAGAAGACTTAGCCTCTGGTTTTTTGTTAGTTAGCTATTGAGATTTAGTAAGCACCGTTGTTTTTTGGTAATACCATCACGCCCACGGTTTTAAGAACTAGCACGATATCCAAAGCCAGACTGCGTTTTGCCACGTAAGACACATCTAGCTTCACTCGATCTTCGTAGGAAATATCGTTGCGACCAGAAACTTGCCATAGACCTGTTACTCCAGGCTTCACTGACAAAACATAATCAATTTCTTCACCATAGCGGGATAGTTCATCTTTGACTAAAGGACGGGGGCCAACCACGCTCATTTCGCCCTTTAGGACATTTACAAATTGGGGTAGTTCGTCTAAGCTAGAAACTCTTAAAAATTTCCCAATCCAAGTAATTCGGGGGTCATTTTTCAGCTTGAAAGTTTCTTCAAATTCCTTACGCATTTGCGGTGATTTTTCTAACATTTCGCGGAGCTTTCTGTCAGCGTTTGGCACCATGGTACGAAATTTTATGCAGCCAAAAGAGCGGCGGTTACGCCCCACCCGTTGATGACTAAAAAAGATTGGCCCAGGGGATGAAATATATACGCAGGCTGCTAGGAGTAAGTATATTGGACAGCCTAAAGCTAAAACTAACAAGGAAAAGCAGATATCAAAAACTCTCTTCGCAATTCTGGAAGAAGTGAGCTGAGCAGATTTGTGAGGATAAAAGGCGTGACTTAAACGGCGACGACGATTAAGCCTCTCCAATGAATAAAAACGGTTATTTACAGTCATGTCATTGACAAATCTAATACTACCAGGATTGAAAGTAACTTTAGCATTCTGAATCTAATCAGGGAAACGCTTTTTGCCCGATTCGGACGATTTTACGCATAAATGCGTAGAATTGTTACGCTGTCGGCGGGTAGTTAGAAGATAAAAGACCTAAAAACCTCAGTACATGTACTGTACATTGCGATCAAGCTGTGATCGAGATCAGATTCTCTAGGTGTCAGGATTTATTTGTATACTGCTTTGTGATGCGTAACCGCCGCTCCTATTTATAGAAGCACGGAGCAAAGATTGCAAAATATTTCTTTAGGCTAAGATTCTGTCAAATACTCTCGATCGAACAAAATCATCCCTTAACATGGAAGCGAAGTAGGGCTTTAACGTTTTGCAGCTAGCATTTTGTTTAGTGCCCATCAACAGCTTTGTGTACAGTCCGGCAAGTTTGGTGGGGATCGGCTACTGTAAAAAATAATGTCGAATTAATCTTCTCAAACCCCCCCAGGGTACATTCACATAGGTTTTCCGTACAGGAGTTTGCATCATGGCTACTACTAATCCCATCTTAGAAATCGAACAAGACTTTGGACAGAGCATTTGGATGGATAACCTCAGTCGCGATCTGATGACCACTGGCTCTTTGGCTAAGTCGATCGAAGAAGGGGTCTTGGGTATTACTTCCAATCCAGCAATTTTTGAAAAGGCGATCGTCGGCAACGCCGTATACGACCAAGATATTGAAGCCGGAATTCGCGCGAACAAATCTTTAGACGAAATTTACGAATCTTTAGTTTTCACCGATATTCAGCTAGCTGCTGATGTGCTTAAGCCAGTTTACGAAAAGACTCAAGGTATTGATGGCTATGTGAGCGTTGAAGTGCCACCAACTATCTCTGATGATACCGCCAAGACCATCACCGAAGCCTTCCGCTACTTTCAAGTGATCGATCGACCCAATGTGATGATTAAGATCCCAGGCACTCCAGAAGGTCTACCGGCAGTAGAGCAAGTGATTGCGGCTGGCATCAACGTTAATGTTACTCTATTATTTTCAGTGCAGAGCTACATAGATACTGCCTGGGCATACATTCGTGGCCTAGAAGCCCGAGTTGCTAAGGGCGAAGATATCAGCAATATTTCTTCGGTGGCCAGCTTCTTTCTGAGCCGGATCGATAGCAATATTGATGCTCGGTTAGAAAAAGCCGCTGTGGCTACTAGCGATGCAACGTTGCAGGCCAAGTTACGCGGTTTGAAAGGCCAAGCGGCGATCGCCAATGCCAAGATTGCCTATCAAGAATATAAAGAAATCATCCAGAGCGATCGATGGCAAGCCTTAGCGGCCAAAGGTGCTCGCGTGCAGCGTCTGCTCTGGGCCAGTACCGGAACTAAAGACCCGGCTTACAGCGATGTAATGTATGTAGACGGCTTGATTGGGAATGATACCGTAAACACCTTACCGCCTCAAACCATTGCTGCCTGTGCCGATCACTGTGATCCCGCCAGTCGGATTGAAGCCAACTTGCCCGCCGCCCGTGCGACGATCGCCGCTTTGGCAGATAGTGATGTGAACATCAACCTAGATAGTGTAATGGATGAACTATTAGCTGACGGTATTGAAAAATTCGTTCAGCCTTTCGGTACTTTAATGGCCAGCCTCCAAGGCAAAATTGACGCTTTAGCGCTAGCGAGGTAAAAAAATATGACTGCGATTTTGACTAATCCATTGCGGGTGGGCTTACGCCAAGAGAAGTTACCCGAACCCCAGATTATTACTATCTTTGGGGCATCTGGGGACTTGACCCAGCGTAAATTGGTGCCTGCGATCTATCAAATGAAGCTCGATCGACGACTGCCCCCCGAAATCACCGTGGTTGGTGTGGCGCGTCGCGACTGGAGCCATGAATTTTTTCGGGAACATCTCAAACAGGGCGTAATTGAATTCGGCAACGGCATTCAAAGTGAAGCCGCCTGGGAAGAATTCGCTCAGGGACTATTCTACTGTCCTGGCGATATCGATAAACCAGAAAGCTATCTACGATTGAAAGCTTTTTTGGGTGAACTGGATGAAAGCCGAAAGACCCTAGGCAATCGCGTGTTTTACCTTTCGGTGGCACCGAACTTTTTCCCAGAGGCGATCGAGCAGCTCGGTGCAGCAGATATGCTGGCCGATGCCCAGAAGCAAAGATTGGTAATCGAAAAGCCCTTTGGCCGAGATTTAACTTCAGCGCAAAATCTGAACCAAGTAGTGCAAAAAGTTTGCCGCGAAAATCAGGTCTACCGCATTGACCATTATCTGGGTAAAGAAACTATTCAGAACTTGCTGGTGTTCCGGTTTGCCAATGCGATTTTTGAGCCGCTGTGGAACCGCAACTATATCGACCATGTGCAAATTACTGTGGCGGAAACTGTCGGAGTCGAAGACCGGGCTGGATATTATGAATCGGCAGGGGCTTTGCGGGATATGCTGCAAAATCATCTGATGCAGACTTTTTGTTTGACAGCCATGGAGCCACCCAATTCTTTGGATGCGGATAGTATTCGTACCGAAAAGCTAAAGGTTCTACAGGCTACTCGTTTGGCCGATCTGCAAAACCTAGAGCGCTGTGCAGTGCGCGGTCAATATAGCTCTGGTTGGATGAAGGGCAAAGAAATTCCGGGCTATCGCCAAGAAACCGGTGTAGATCCTAACTCTACGACTCCAACCTATGTGGCGATGCAGTTTGCGATCGATAACTGGCGCTGGAAAGGCGTACCGTTCTATTTGCGCACCGGTAAACGAATGCCCAAGAAGGTTTCGGAAATTGCCATCCAGTTTAAAGAAGTGCCCTGGCGGATTTTTCAATCGGCAGCGAAACAGGCCAACCCGAACGTGCTGGTGCTCCAGATTCACCCCGATGAGGGAATTTCGTTACAGTTTGAGGCCAAAATGCCTGGGCCAGACCTGCGCACCCGCACTGAAACAATGGAGTTTGGCTATGATTCTAGCTTTGGGGTGAAAAGCTCTGATGCTTACGATCGATTGTTACTAGACTGTATGCTGGGCGACCAAACCCTGTTTACCAGATCTGATGAAGTAGAGGAAGCTTGGCGAATAGTAATGCCTGCTCTTTCGGCTTGGGAAAGCGATCGCAACCCCAATACCATTCCCTTGTACGAAGCTGGTACTTGGGAGCCGATCGAGGCTGAGCTATTGCTAAATCAACATGGTCGCCGCTGGCGCAGAATTTAAGTCCACAATTTTCTCAAAACACATTATGCCTACTACCTTGCAATCGCCACCGATGGCCAAGTTACTCTCCTCCAAAAATGTGGCAATCAATGAGATTCCCGCTGCTTTGCAGGAGTTGTGGCAGGTCAATGCTAATGCCCAGCGTGCCAATACATTTTCGGTGGTAATTTATGAACCAGCTCCCATTCAGCAGTTGCTCACTGCTTTAGGTTTTTATGATGGTCCGATCGATGGAATCAACGGCCCGTTAACTCGGGATGCTTTGGCTAAGTCGCAGCAGGCTTATGACCTGACTATTACTGGTAAGGCCAATGAGGTAACTTTTACTAAGTTAGAAGAAGCTTATTTGGCAGCCAGTAAACAAAATATTGCTCCCACCGCAGCGGAGCAAAACTATCGAGCCGCTGATGCGATCGCCGAGTCCGGGCCTTCGCGGATTGTGACTCTCTGCGCGACTAACTCCACAGCCAGTGAATTGGAAGCCCAAGTTTCGGCCTACTCGCCAATTAAAAAACGCGAACAAAGTGCCATGTTGGGCTGCGAATATGTCATGTTTAGCGGTAACGCTGCTTTGCTGGAAGCAAATAGTCAGATCGTTCAGGATGTCTTGCTGCCAGATCTGCCCCTATATGTTTGGTGGAAAGGCACGCCCAAGGTAGACCATGCTCTGTTTAGTAGCTTGGCCGATCGGGCAACTCACGTATTGGTAGACTCTGCTACTTTTGTGGATTCGGTGATGGATTTTCTATCAATTCCACCGCTGTTAACTCAGGGTCGATCAATCATTGATATTAATTGGCAGCGCATTGCTCCTTGGCAAGAACTGACGGCAGCGACTTTTGATCCGCCAGAGCGCCGGAATGCAATCAATGAAATTGATTTAGTAGAGGTCAATTTTGAACGGGGCAGCTCAGCCCAAGCTTGGATGTATATTGCCTGGTTGGCTGGTCGATTAGGCTGGGAGCCACAGTCTTACCAAATGGTGGGCGGTGATTATCAGTTGCGACAACTACAGTTTTTGGCTAGCGATGGCCGCACCATTAAGGCCGAGTTAGCCAGTATGCCGATCGCTGAAGTCGGTGAAGTAGTTGGTGATTTGATGGGAATCAAGCTAGATTCTAGTGACCCCAAAGCCAATTGCACCACGATTCTTTGCTCGGAAACCGCTGGCTGTATGCGGATGGAATCTGGCGGTAAGGCGCAGTCTGGCCTCGTTGAACAGGTGAACTCTTTGGCTGACCAAAACGCTGAGCAGTTAGTAGCCGACAATTTCCATCGTTCTAACCGCGATTGGCTCTATGCCGAAACTATGACTGTCTTAAGCAAGATTTTGTCATTGAATGCAGTTTAGTTTCAGGCAGACGGTAAACTTCTTAAACCATCCCTGGCCTTGGTCAGGGATGGTTTGTTGAAAGAATTCAGATTTTTCACACTGAGGACTCCAGTTCACTGGTGAGTCGTTTGTAGTTGCGCGGATCGCCAGCCAAAACCTGATCACGCTCTACCCCTTTGCGGGCATAGAGATTATCTAAAATTCCTTGCCAATCGATGTTAGGGATAGTTTCTGGTGGTTGAGTAAATGTAGTCAAACCAGTTTGAATTTGCTGTTGAGCGTGCAGAGCACGAGCGCACACAGCCCAGGATGCATCTTGGGCAATTATGCTATCTAAAGCTGTTTGAATTTGGGTTTTCCATTCTGGATAATGTGTAATTGAAACTACCAGATTTTGCAACCCCACCACTGCTGAGTAGCGAACAATCCACTCATCATCTTGCTGGGCGACAAACAACAAAGATTCTAAAGCTTCTTCTTGAGCAATTTCTAACAAATCGGCGGGGAACCAATGCCATTTCATACTGCCCAAGCCTTTGGCGGCTGCTCGGCGCACACTTAGGGCAAAATCAGCAGTAGCAGCGCCCAATAATGTCACTAGTCCTCGGGGATCGCCAATGCCTGCTAAAGCGCGGATCGCCCAGGCCCGAGCCGTGTAATTATGACCATCTAGCTGAGCCAGAATGGGGTCAACCGCAGGTTCACCGATCTGAATCAATCCATCAACTGCCGCCACCGCAGCGCCGGGATTGTTGTAGCTGAGGGCAGCAATGAGGGTGGGGATAGCTGCTGGTTGCTGGGTTGCTGCCAGGTTTTCCATGGCGGTAACTAGCAAACTGGCTGAATCGGCAGCTTCAACCGCCTTAATCAAGGATTCGATAGCGGCGCTGTCTGTTTCAATGATCGACATACTGCATTAACAGTTGGGGCTTTTCCATCATACGCTGTTGGCTATTGTTTATCTAGTCTGGATTGTTTCGATCGGTTACTCGCCAGCTCAATTTGACATTGATCCAATAGTTCCAAATAGTGACACAGGCGATCGCCATAAAATTAGCTCCATATTCGCTTTTAATACCACTCCAGACCAAAATATTTAACAGCAAAATATTTAAAATCACTCCCATCAAACAAACTAAATTGAACTTAATAAACCGACGCAGCTTCCTGCGCTTTCCAGGCTGTCGAATACTCACATCCCCAAAAGTCCAGCGATCATTCCACATAAAGTTGTTGATAATTGCTACTTCTGCGGCCAAAAATTTACTCTGACTCATGGCCAAATGTAGGTTTTCGCGCAGTAAGTAAAATATGGCCATATCTACAAATACGCCACTTAAACCCACTACCAAAAACAGCAGCAGCCGCCGACTGTGAGACAGGCGCAGTCTTAATAAATGTTGAATATACTCTATATATTGCTTGCCGGTTACTTTGCTATCACCACTTTGCCGTTCTTGAAACTCATAGCCTACTTCAGCAATTTTATCGATTTGCCCCCGCCCCACTACTTCCACCAAAATCTTGTAGCCTAAGGGACTGAGAATTTTATCGGCGATCGCCTCTCGCTGTACCAAAAAATATCCACTCATCGGATCACTAATTCGACCCACACCTTCCGGGAAAATAATCAAACCCAAAATCTGCGCTCCTCGTGACAAAATGCGACGCAAAATACTCCATTCACTTACTCCACCACCTTCTACATTGCGGCTAGCAACCGCCAAATCTGCTCCATGGTCATGATTTACGGCTGCCCACATCTGTCCTAGCACCTCGGGCGGATGCTGTAAATCGGCATCTATTACTCCTAATACTTGGCCTCGGGCTATTTGCCAGCCTCTGATTACGGCTGTGGCCAAGCCCCGTTCATCGACCCGGCGAATTACTCGAAGCTGGGGGTATTGGGCAGTTAATTCGGCAGCGATCGACCAAGTTAGATCGGGACTATCATCGTCTACCACAATTAGCTCGTAGGCTCCAGGCAGTATGTAGTCTAGCTTGGCAGCAAGCTGCTCAACAATTAGCTCGATGTTGTGCTTTTCTTGATAGGTGGGCAAAACCAATGACAGAGCAATTTGGTGATCGGCGATCGCGGAGATTTGCAATAATCCTTGCGGGTTTGGGGTCAAAAGAGAAAGCATAGACACCAGGCAAAATAAGCCTTAGATTTTATCATTTTTTTTGGTCTGCTCTGTTTAACAGCAATTCTGGGCAGCAATTCCAAATTCAAAAACATCAAACAGCATTGTCGCGCAGTTGCGGGTGTTGACCTAATTTAATTTGATTAATAAAGACAATGCGGCAACTCAGCAAGATCAACCCTTACGTTGGGAGGTTTGGAGGGCGGCGTAATGCCCTCCAATGGGGGTCTGGGGGCAAGCCCCCAGCATCAACCTGGCTTGTTACAAGGAATCTGAATTTGGAATTGCTGAATTCTGGGTTTGGAAAAGTCTATGTGTGGTGGGGTTTTACTTGGTGTTCCAGTTTCCTCCGAGAGGATTTCTGTCTCGAATTCAGCTAGAGTTCATGCAAAAAGAAATCAAAAATCTTAATTTCCACTATACTAAAGTAAGGAATTCTTACTTTCTGCATGATCAGGAATCTTACAATGCTTGCAAAATTAACTGCCAAAAACCAGCTTACGTTGCCTAAGTCTATTACCAAAGAAGTTGGTGATACTGAATATTTTGAGGTGAAGGTAGAAAGTGGCCAAATTATTCTCACGCCTGTAAGAATTCAACGGACTGATGCGGTGCGGGCAAAGCTAGCAGCGCTAGACTTAAACGAGCAGGATGTTGCTGATGCCATAGCTTGGGTCCGTCAATCATGACTACCGTAGAACGGTCGGATATAAGTTTGCGGGCTGTAATTGATACTAACTTGGTATTATCTGCTTTGGTGTTTGGTGGCAACATGGGCAAGCTACGGTTAGCTTGGCAAGGCGATCGATTAATTCCACTGGTTTCTAAGGCGACTATTACTGAGCTAATTCGGGTTTTGGCTTACCCCAAGTTCAAGCTAACAGCATCTGAGCAAGAAGATTTGTTGTCAGATTATTTGCCGTTTTGTGAAACCGTGCTGATGCCTGATATCCTACCCACAACTCCTGAGTGTCGAGATTTGATGGATGTACCTTTCTTGGTACTAGCATTGGTGGGTCAGGCAGATTATCTGGTGATAGGAGATCAAGATTTGCTATGCCTTACAGATAATTTTTTCTGCCCAATTGTGAAGGCTGATCAGTTTTTTGCGCTTAATAAATTTTAACTTACAGGCCAAATAGAATCTCTTACTGTTCTTACTTGGGCTAAATGCTAGCTTTTGAAATTCCTATGATTTTTAATTTATAGTTACGGCGTTAAGCAAACAGCAAAGGCTTGTCCTGTAAAGGAGCAAAGGCAACCGGATCAAATCGATACAAACTCGCTGGCCTGCCACTGCCTTTAGAAACCTTTCGATCGATCTCAGTCAAAAATCCCATTTTTAGTAGCCGATTCCGAAAGTTAGAATAGTCGGCGAACCCTGAGCCTAATACTGTAGTATAGAGTTGATAAACATCGTGCAAAGTAAACTCACTAGGTAAAACATCGAAAGCGATCGGGCTATATTCTAACTTGCTGCGCAGTCGTCGCCATCCATAATTAACTATTTCTTGGTGGTCAAAAGCTAAAACTGGTAAATCAGTCAGGGGATGCCAAGTCCCTCCAGTTTCTAAAACAGAAGATTCTAGTCGTACCAGGGCAAAATAGCTAACAGACAAGTAGCGTTCTCCATAGCTACTTTTGGCCTCCCGAGGATCTCGGCCAGGGCCACCGAAACTATAGAGCTGCTCTAAGTAAAGATCTGCTCCAGAAATTTTTTCGGTGAGAATTCGATCGGCAGCATCTGTCAGAGATTCTCCTTGACGAACCAGCGTCCCTGGCAAACTCCAGACTCCAGCATAGGGGGCTTCGGTCCGCTCAACCAGCAATATTAATAGCCGATTTAATGCCAAGTCCACCGAAAAAATTACGTTATCTACACCCACTTTGAAGTCGGCCAAAGGTTCAGATTTATTCATAGTTACCCATGCGCTGGTAGAGCTGATGTCGATCAATGTATGCTGTCACTGCCGGAGTTAACCCCATGCGTAAGTCTGCCAGATCACTAGTCTGGCGCATGGCGCTAGAAGACACCGCCAAAGTGCTCAGTTCTTCGACTAACTGTAACTGACAACCCAAATCAGCCAACCTTTGCAGTATTTCTGGCCGAATCTGCCAACCCGGTCGAGGAATTACCAGCAGGTTAACTTGGCGGAGTAGCTCAGTACCGCCCTGCCAGCGCTCAATTTGCTCTACTAGATCGGCTCCAATCGTCAGGACTAATTCGGCAGTTGGCCAAATTTCGCGGGCAAAGGCAATAGTGTGAATAGTATAGCGATGACTGAGTTGCTGGCATAATTTGGCCGTGGTAGGAGCCGGGATTTCGGCCACCAAAATCCCTAGCATGGCGGCACGCTGAGCCAGAGTAGCTCCATGGGTTTTATCAGGATTATCGGCTGCCCACACGGCGACCACCTCAAATTTTTGCCCCAGCCAGTTGATAACTTGCTGATGGGCGCGGGTCGGTGGGTCGGCACTGGTGCCAAAAAGAGCAATTTGCATGATGGATAAGTTAAAAGCAAACAGAAGCTAATTAGTAGTCAAAATAATATGTTGGGTGATACTGCTAATTATCTACCATAAGCACCGCCGCCAGGAGTCTCTATTCCAAATACATCTCCAGCTTGCATCTGTACCTCCGATCGACCAGGCAAGTCTTCTTTAATACCTTGGCGTTCCACATAGTTATGACCTACGGCTCCAGTTCCACCGCCCTGTAACCCAAAAGGCGGCACGATTCGATGACCCGACAAAATTGCTGCTGTCATTGGCTCACAGAAGCGCAGGCGGCGAATAGTACCATTGCCGCCGGGGTATTGACCGGTGCCGCCACTATTCGATCGCACCGCAAATTCTTCTACCACCAGCGGAAAGCGCCATTCTAATACCTCCGGATCGGTGAGCCGGGAATTAGTCATGTGAGTTTGCACCGCATCAGTCCCGGCAAATCCTTTACCCGCTCCAGAACCACCACAAATAGTTTCATAATATTGATATTTATCGTTACCAAAAGTGAAATTATTCATGGTGCCTTGAGCTGCGGCCATTATCCCCAATGCTCCATAGATTGCATTGGTGACAGCTTGGGAAGTTTCCACATTACCAGCTACTACTGCGGCTGGATAGCACGGATTGAGCATGGAACCCTTGGGCACAATGATTTCTAGTGGTCGTAAACATCCTGCATTTAGGGGGATATCATCATCTACTAAGGTGCGGAATACGTAGAGGACTGCTGCCACACAGACTGCTAGGGGCGCATTAGCATTATTGGGTTGTTGGGGCGATGTTCCAGTAAAATCCACGCAAGCTGTCTGCTGAAGCTGATTGATTTGAATTGCCACCTGAATTTGACAGCCTTCATCGGTACGGTAAGTGAAGTTGCCATCAGATAGGGAGCCGATCGCCCTGCGCACTGCTATTTCGGCATGATCTTGCACATACCCCATATAAGCTTGCACCATTTCTAGACCATAGTGCTCTATGGTGCGAAGCAGTTCCTGCATACCGCGTTCATTAGCAGCGATTTGAGCTTGCAGGTCAGCGATGTTGCGATCAGGATTCCTGGCTGGATAAGCTGATTCTTGCAACCATTGTCGTAAGTCTGCTGCCAAAAATTGACCGGCAGCTACTAACTTTTTGTTGTCTAACAAAATACCTTCTTCTACCACGCTCATACTGTGGGGCGGCATCGAACCGGGTGTAATGCCCCCCATATCGGCATGGTGGCCGCGTGAGGCTAGGTAAAATAGCGGGTGATTAGCATTCCCAAAGACGGGAGTAACTACTGTAATATCCGGCAGATGAGTACCGCCATTATAGGGATTATTAGAAATGTACACATCGCCGGGTTTTATGGTATTGCCATGGGCTTGCATTAAAGAACGAACGCTTTCACTCATTGAGCCAAGGTGGACAGGAATATGAGGCGCATTGGCAACTAGTTGTCCTTGCTGATCGAAGATCGCACAGGAGAAATCTAGGCGTTCTTTAATGTTTACAGAAGAGCTAGAGTTTTGTAACGTGATGCCCATTTCTTCGGCGATCGATCGAAACAAATTATTAAAAATCTCTAATAACACTGGGTTTGACTGGCTATAGTCTTTGTCGATGGATAGTTTGGAGGTTCCTTGATAGCTCAAAATCAAATAGTTCTCAGTCGTCAATGCCGCTGACCATCCCGGCTCTAAAATATTGGTGCCGGTGGGTTCTACAATAATCGCCGGACCAAGCACAGTTTCATTGGTTCGTAAATCTGCCCGTTGATAAACTGGTGCATCGTGCCACTGATCTTTAGTATAAATTCTAACTGTAGCTATAGCAGCGAATTCATTGATATCAGTTGATCTGATCTTTTCTGCAATGTCTAAGCCAGAATTCTGGCTCTCTGGTGGGGGTTGACCCACAACTTCTACTGAAACCAACTCTACGATTAAAGATCGATCGGCATTACAGAAACCATATCGATCGGCATAGGCTTGATCGAACTCTATTTTCATCCTAGCTATATCAGTAAAGTCCACGCCTAGCCCCGAATCACTGTCTGCATAGCGCAAATAAACCTTAATGATTTCTTGGGTATCAGCGGCACCTTGAGCGATGATCTCCGATCGACCGATTTCTGTTAGATTAGCTACGGCTCGATTAATTTCAGCAATAGCAGCAGTGGTCAAAGGAATTTCCAAAGCTTGCTCTTTGATTGTGCGCAAATCTGCTAAACCAATCCCATAAGCCGAAAGCACTCCCGCCAAAGGGTGCAAAAAGATCTTGGTCATGCCCAATGCCTCGGCAATTAAGCAAGCATGTTGACCACCGGCACCACCAAAAGAGCACAGAGTGTATTTGCTCACATCGTAACCGCGCTGAGTAGAGATTTTTTTGATCGCCGCCGCCATTTTATCAATAGCGATCGCCAAAAATCCGCTGGCCACTGCTTCAGGAGTTTGTAAAATACCAGTAACAGCAGCAATTTCGGTAGCTAAGGCTGAGAATTTTTGCTGGACGATCGAGCTATCCAACGGCAAATCACCATTGAGGCCAAATACCTGGGGAAAGAATCCTGGCTGTACCTTGCCCACCATCACGTTGCAATCTGTCACGGTCAGATCACCACCCCGTCGATAACAGGCCGGTCCTGGATTTGCCCCGGCAGATTCTGGCCCAACCCGATAACGAGCACCATCAAAACTAACGATCGATCCCCCACCGGCTGCAATAGTATGAATCGACATCATCGGAGTCTTTAAACGCACCCCAGCCACCAAGGTTTCCGAGGTGCGCTCATATTCCCCGGCATAGTGCGAAACATCTGTAGAAGTGCCACCCATATCAAAGCCAATTATTTTATCGAACCCAGCTTTAGCGCTGGTCTGCACTGCTCCTACAATGCCACCAGCAGGCCCTGAGAGAATGCTATCTTTGCCTTGGAATTGACCAGCCGCCGTTAGCCCACCGTTGGATTGCATAAATAGTAGTGGTACTTCTGCGCCTATCTCAGAAGTAACTTGTTCTACATAGCGACGTAAAATCGGGGAAAGATAAGCATCAACTACGGTAGTATCCCCTCGACTAATTAGTTTTATCAGGGGACTGACTTGATGGGAAACAGAGACTTGGGTGAAGCCGATCGATCGCACCATCTCGGCTAACCGTAATTCATGGTCTGGGTAACGATAGCCGTGCATCAGGACGATCGCACAAGCTCGTAATCCTTCGTCATAAGCGGACTGTACGGCTGCTATTAAATCTCGATCGATCTCTAATGGTAATAGTATTTCGCCTTGGGCGCTGAGTCGTTCGGAAACTTCAATTACTTGCTGATACAGCATTTCTGGCAAGATAATTTGTCGGGCAAAAATATCCGGGCGGTTTTGGTAGCCAATCCTCAGAGCATCCCGAAAACCTTTGGTAATTAATAATAAGGTTGGTTCTCCCCGTCTTTCTAGCAAAGCATTGGTTGCTACCGTGGTGCCCATCTTAATTGAGGCAATCTGGCTGGTAGGAATCGGGGCATCGGTAGCTAAACCCAGAATCTCGCGCACTCCTTGCAAGGCGGCATCGGGGTATCGCTCTGGGTTTTCGGAGAGAAGTTTGTGGACGAGGGTTTTTCCATCGGGACTAGTGGCCACTATGTCGGTGAATGTGCCACCACGATCGATCAAGAATTGCCATTGATTATTCATAAGTTTCTCGGTAGTGCATTAAAATCCATGACTTTAGATACCAATGGGCGCTATCTCGGAATTATTACGATTATTTTATTTTGGTGGATGCCAACCAACTTCAATCCATAAAGCTCTGGCTACAACAATATCTGGATTATTCAAACGTAGCGTAATGATAGTTACTCTTCCAATTGGACTAATGCCCTCTATTGTAGTTCCATATTCTACCCAAGAAAAATTTTCGCTCCAAAGATTTATTCTGGGGTTAAATAGAGGGGTTAATTCGTTGGACACAGGATCAATTAAATTGATTTTAGAACCTTTGAATTCGTTGCATCTATAGCAAGCCGCTGCTAAGTTTTCTGGAAGATCTGATCCACCTAGTGATCGAGGTTGGATATGCTCCATGGTGAGTGGCATACCGGTTAGCTTTGAGGAAGTTTTGCAGTATTCACAACGATATCCAGCATCACTAATTATTTGCTGTCGAACTTGCGCAGAAATAGCCACTTTGCTTAACCAGGAATTTCAGAAAGTGCAGGAATGCGATGACCTCGCCAGCGCAAAAGTGCCCAAGCATAGGCTTTTTGGATAGTAAGGTTATCCATAGCTAATCGAAGACTTGCGAGTTCTTGTCGTTCTGTATCGCTGATATCGAGATCCTCATTTTTAACTAAGAGTTTTTCATGACGTTGTTGTTGAGCCAGGGAGATGGTGGTTTGGGCGATCGATAGTAATTCGGCATCTTTGAGTCGCTGCATTCTCAGCAGTTCGGGCTGGAGTTCCGGGGATGCTTGTTCTATGGATGGTGGTAGGTTACTGGCGATACTTTGAGCAACAATTTCGGCCAATGGTCGATCGGTGGTTTGGGCTAATTGTGTAAGTCGATCGAAGACATTTTCAGGTAGTTCGATGGTGATGGAGTGGCTGCTCATGGCTTTTTCTCGGTTGTCTAGCAAGCATGGACAAATTTTCTGACTGGCTCTATTCTACTGCGAAATTTCCCATGAATCCCTAACCATCTCTCTTTTGATTCAATTAACCTGTTGGCAAGATATATACTATTGAAGTCTAGCCGACCAATATCCAGCGTTACCTCACTATCCTATGAGTTACTGTATTAACCCAAACTGTGCCGCTCCAGCCAAAAACAGCAATGATACTAATTTTTGCATTACCTGTGGAGCCTCTTTGCGGCTGAAAGATCGATATCGTGCCCAGAAGCTTTTGGGGCAAGGGGGTTTTGGTAAAACTTTCAAGGCGGTGGATGAAGATCGACCAGGGCAGCCGCTCTGTGTGATTAAGCAGTTTGCTTATAGCAATAGCGATCCTAAAACGCAGCAAATAGCTTTGCATCTGTTCTATGAAGAGGCTAAACACCTGCAATCTCTTGGCAGTCATCCCCAAATACCGGAGCTGTTGGCTTATTTTGATGTGGATGGTCAGCCTTATTTAGTACAGCAATACATTGACGGTCAAGATCTGGAGCAGGAATTGGCGACAGAGGGTGTGTTCGATCAACAGAAAATCCGTGAACTATTAGAGTCATTATTGCCAGTCTTGGATTTTTTACATAATCAGCCCAAGCCGGTAATTCACCGTGATATTAAGCCCGCCAACATTATTCGACGGCGAGCTGATGGGGCTTTGATTTTGGTGGATTTTGGCGCGGCGAAGCTAGCTACTCAAACTATGTTGGCAAAGACTGGCACGATGATTGGTAGCCCAGAGTTTGCTGCTCCAGAGCAAACCAGAGGCAAACCGACTTTTGCTAGCGATATTTATAGTTTGGGTGTGACTTGCATTCACTTACTGACCAATGTGCCGCCCTTTGATCTATTTGATATCGGTGAAGACCGTTGGGTTTGGCGAGATTATTTAGTTGGTAATCCGGTGGATGATTTGCTGGGTGAGGTTTTGGATGGGTCGATCGTGAATGCTTTAACTCGTCGATATCGATCGGCTTCAGATGTAATGATTGCGTTAGGCAGCAGAATCAAGTCCAACGTTGTTCTGTTGCAACCTAATTATTCTCCAACACCAGCAATAACCAATACTCCGCAGCAAAAATTGACTGTTCATGGCACTTTTTCTTTTGAAACAGCTACGTTAAAAAAAATCACTAGGCAATCAATGGCAGTTAAAACTGTTAAAAAGCCGGGTTGGTTGGGAGTTTTTAATCAAGAAATCACAGAACTATACAACACGATGGTTGATGAATGGCAGGTACAAAAAAAGCTAGGTCAGGCCAACAGATTTATTGAAGATTTGGGGAACGGGATAATGTTAGAAATGGTGGCTATTCCTAAAGGAAGATTTTTGATGGGGGCACCAGTTACAGAGAAAGATAGCAAGGAATCAGAAAGACCTCAACATCTAGTTGGGATACCTAGTTTTTACATGGGCAGGTATGCAGTGACGCAGGCTCAGTATAAAGCTTTGATGGGTAAAAATCCATCTCGCTTCCAGGGTGAAAATTTGCCAGTCGAAACCGTCAGTTGGAAAGATGCTCAGGCTTTTTGTAAACGATTAACAGAAAAATCACAACGGAAATATGGTTTGCCATCAGAAGCTCAGTGGGAATATGCTTGTAGGGCAGGGACAAATACTCCCTTCTATTTTGGAGAAACTATCAGTACCGATGTAGCAAACTATAATGGCAACTATGCTTACAACGAGGGGGCGAAGGGTAAGTATTTAGAGAAAACTGCTTCTATCGAGTTATTTGATATGGCTAACGACTTTGGCTTGTATGATATGCATGGAAATACATGGGAATGGTGCGAAGACAATTGGCATAGTAGTTATAATGGAGCACCTGCCGATGGTAGTGCTTGGGTTGGTATCAATAATGGACATGTGTTGCGCGGTGGTTCGTGGAATCGTGACCCTAACAACTGTCGATCAGCTTTTCGGGAATGGGATGGTACAGATCGATACAATGAATGCATTGGCTTTCGTGTCATGTGTTCCTCCACAAAAACTGTATAACTTTATTGCCAACATAGCGCTAAAAATATTTTTTAACTACACCCCTTAATTTCATGCGTCGCGACACCATCTTCTACCAACTATTCCTCCGCTTCCCCCAACTCCTCTTTGAACTTGTTCCCAACAAACCTGCTGATGCAGAGCAATACATTTTTGAATCCATAGAAGTCAAAGAAACATCCTTTCGCTCAGATGGAGTCTGGATGCCACCAACCCCTGAAGGCACCGTCTACTTTGCTGAAGTGCAATTTCAACCCGACGAAATCTTGTACGAGAGAATGAACGCTGAAATTGGTGTTTTCACCTTTCGTAACCGCCACAGATGCAGCTCTTGGCAAGGCGTAGTTCTCTTTCCCACCCGCGACCTGCAACAGAGCAGCCTCACCATGGTCAGCCATCTACTCGACAGCGGCAAAATCATCCCCATATTTCTAGATGAATTGCCCAGTGACGCTTCTCCAGCGCTGAAGCTCATGGTCTTGACTACCCTCGAAGGCGAAGAAGCAATTACGGCAGCCAAACAAGCCCTTGCCCGAAATACCGACAACCGCGATATCATAGAAATGGTCACGACCATCATGGTCTATAAATTTACTCAACTTACCCGCGCAGAGGTCGATGCCATGCTAGGAGTCACATTACAAGAAACCCGCGTTTACCAAGAAGCCAAAGCCGAAGGTAAAGTTGAGGGCAAGGTCGAAGGAAATGCTGAAGGGAAACTAGAAATGCTATTAATGCTTTTGAATCACAACTTTGGGTCATTACCAGATAATGTGACTGAGCAGATTGAAATTCTACCGATCGAACAACTCGAAGCCCTCTGCACCGCATCATTCGATTTCCAAAACCTCTCAGATCTTACTGTCTGGTTAAATGCTCAAGCTAATTGATTGCAAAAAAATGATAGTTATGCTTGAGGTGGTAAGCGATCGAGCAGTATATCGAGTTTGTTGCTGTTAGAATTCAAGAGGCGGAGAATGTTAGGCCAGTCTTCATCGATCGATGTACAAAAATCAACTAGACAGATCAAGGTGGATAAACGGTTTCATTAGGCAATGCCGAACCGCACCCACCTTGGCACACTATTTCAACATCAGAGCTACCTCCTTAGCAAAATAAGTCAAAATCAGATCTGCCCCTGCCCGCTTCATACTCAGCAGCGTCTCCAAAATAATCTTCTTTTCATCGATCCAGCCCATCTTACCCGCAGCGCGAATCATCGAATACTCACCGCTCACATTGTAAGCAGCCACTGGTACATTACAATTGGCCTTTACCAAATGAATGATATCCAAATAAGCTAAAGCAGGTTTGACCATCACCATGTCTGCACCCTCCGCGATATCTAGCTCAATTTCTCGCAGAGCTTCGCGGCTGTTGGCCGGGTCCATCTGATAGGTCTTCTTGTCTCCAGACTTTGGTGCAGAACCCAAAGCTTCTCTAAAAGGGCCATAGTAAGCCGAAGCATACTTGGCAGAATAAGCCAAAATGCCTACGTGCTCGTAACCATTGGCATCCAAAGCTTGACGAATCGCTCCCACCCGGCCATCCATCATGTCCGAAGGTGCCACCATATCGCTGCCTACAGCGGCTTGACTGACCGCCATTTTAGCCAAAATGGCCACGGTTTCGTCATTGAGGATCACCCCTTCTTCGTTCATCACCCCATCATGACCATGGGTAGTGAAAGGATCTAGAGCCACATCGGTAATGATCATGATCTCGGGAGTGGCTTTTTTGATGGCGGCGACGGAGCGCTGGGCTAAGCCTTGCGGATTATAGCTTTCGGTACCCTGATCATCTTTTTTTTCTTCGGGTACTACCGGAAAAAGAGCGATCGCCTTGATCCCCAGTTCATAACATTCGGCAATTTCAGCCAGCAATAGATCTAAGGTGCGGCGGTAGCAACCCGGCATGGAAGTAATTTCTTCTTGGTGATTTTCGCCTTCCATAACAAACAGCGGGTAGATAAAGTCATCTACGCTCAGCTTAGTTTCTTGTACCATGCTGCGAATGCTGGGGTTGCGACGCAGGCGACGAGGGCGTTGAGCAATATTCAGGGGAACGTTGGAGTCAGGCATTTTAAATAAGAAGTGAAAAATATACAGCCGATAAGTTTAAGAATTTTACATTTTTGCGAATTCGACTCTTGGCAGTTCGTAACAATTGTTCGTCAAAAATAAAATAAAAGAATTTGCTTGACAAGATCAAGCATCCCCTGTACAGTTGTAAATGTGCAAAAAAACGCACACAAAAACGTCTAAGCCCCCATCGTCTAGAGGCCTAGGACACCTCGTTTTCACTGAGGCAACAGGGATTCGAATTCCCTTGGGGGTATATAACAGAGAGAGCAGTCAAACGATTGCTCTTTTTGCTTTTACAGGTTTCTGATAGTTTCTAGGCAACATCTATGGCGATTTTGCTCTATTGGGGCGATGATGAATTCGCGCTCAACCAAGCTCTCAAAGAACTTCAGCAACAGACTGTTATTGAGGCGTGGGCAAGTTTTAACTACCAAAAAATCTTGGGTGACAAAGCCGAAGCCGCGATTGATGCTCTCAATCAAGCCATGACTCCACCCTTTGGTGCAGGTAAAAAATTGGTGTGGCTAGCAGATACCTCCATGTTTAGCCAGAGCAACGATAGCCTTCTGGCTGAACTAGAGCGCACCATCCCTGCTGTGCCAGAAACTTCGGTGTTAGTAATCACCTGCGGCAATAAACCCGATGGCCGATCGAAGATTACTAAGTTCATTCAAAAACACGCTGAAACCAAAGAATTTGCCCTCCTCTCTGCCTGGAAAGGAGCTGAGCTAGCCCAACAGGTCAGGCAGATTGCTAAAGATAAACAGGTGAATCTGACAGGAGAGGCGATCGAACTCTTAGCACTGTCAGTCGGCAACAATACCCGTCAACTGCACAGTGAACTAGACAAACTCAGCATTTACAGCAGCGGTTGCCAGCAGCCGTTAACTGTGGCAGAAGTGGGTAATCTCGTGGCCATCACCACCCAAAATAGTTTGCAGTTGGCCGAAGCGCTCCGGAAAGGAGAAGTCGATCGAGCCTTAGAACTCATTAATTCATTGATTCAACGCAACGAACCCGCCCTAAAAATTGTGGCAACTCTAGTGGGACAGTTTCGCACCTGGTTATGGGTGAAAGCTTTAATAGAAAATGGAGCTAAGGATGAAGTCATCGCCAAAGAAGCCGATATTGGCAACCCCAAACGGCTATACTTTCTGCGCAAAGACCTGCAAAAAATTTCTGCTCACCAATTAGCCGCCGCCTTCCAAGAACTGCTGGTGCTAGAATTCTCCCTCAAGACAGGCAACGATCCGGCCATGACGTTGCAAATTCAAGCTATTAATATCTGCCAAGCTGTAACTTGATCGCCTCAGCCAAAGTAATTTCAGTTGTGTGACATACTTCTACATGTTCCTGATGGGTAGGTATCGGCTTCCAGCAAACGTTCTAAAAAATGTTTGTGGATTTGTGCACAATTTTAAGTTTGTGTACCCATATATCTAAAAATATTGGTTTTCATAGATAAGTCGGTTCCGGCTCAGATGAAGCAAATTCAGATAGTACCCATCTGGGTCAAGCTGGTGTGCATCATCCTCGAACCGGAACTTCTGTAAATCATCTTGAAAAGGCAAGAATTGACTAGTTCTTGTCAAGTTAAGCTACAATTCCCTAAGAAGATTTACTAAAATTCTGATCCATTAGCCAAAGTGCTAGTAAGACAGAATTAAAAGTCTTATTGTTTCTTTCTGTAAGGAATTTCTGAGAAATTTTCTAAGGTATCCACCACTATTTATCGCTTTTATGTTATTTTCCACAAGTCTCAATCACAAAAAAACAGCTCAAAAATACTGCCTAAATGTTTTTGGTGCTTTTGCTTTGCTTTCCAGTTTTTCACCTGTCCTAGCACCCGTCCTCGCTAATGAGAACACCGTAACTTATAAAATAAAGTTAGGTGAACAAGTATCTGGTAATGCCAGTCTCATTAACTTTAATGGAAGTGATACAGCCGAAGAGTTTGTAATAATTAAACTTACTGGTAAACAATTTAAGATTTATCACACCACTCATGTGGTGAATAGATCATGGTTTACCAACCGATGGTTTGATCATCCGGTAACAGCAATGAAGGTTTGTGTGAGCGATGGTTTTGACAAAAAAGATTGTAATCTCATTAATTCTGATACTGCAACTATCCCAGATAAGCTGAGTATTCATGATTTATCAATAGATTTCAAATACACCGAAAGCGATCGAGTATTTACCAAAAACATTTTGGTATCTAAAGATGCCAAACCTGAGAAGTAATAGTAAAACTATCTTCAGAATTTATTGCACAATCTCCACGATTTGGATTGTGCAGTAAAGGTTCTCGTTTTTTCCAAAATCGTTTCTCCCGAAGCACCTACCGATTTAATCCGATTCACTGCTCAAGATAACATAATCTCTACTGCGTCTAGTACGGAAGATTTACTAGAGCCATTAACACTCACCAAAAACATTTAGATTTGGATCTAGCTTAAATTGCAAAGAATCCGCACCCCGATAATGCGTCAGTGATAAATCAGTAGTTCTCATACACCATGGGGTGAGGGTATTATCGCTGAACCCTCTCGACCCCCCTAAATCTCATCAGGGTTAGTGTAATTCTGAATATTCTCCGGATTAAACCCCCGTAAAATCTTGGTGGCTTTCTGTACTACCAGTGCAGAGCCTTTAACTACCACAATATACTTCCCCGCATTCAATCGATTTCGATAAGGCAAAGCATCACCACTGCCCAACATCGCTCCTGTGCCGCCACCGACAAATATACTGCCCATAGCCCCACCGATCGAACCCAGCAAACCACCCACTATATGATTACCAGCTTCCCCCGCCCAAGCAAAGGTATGTAAGCCCGTAGACAAACTAAAGGCAATCCCGCCCAAAAAGCCAAAAGGAATTAACCAAATCGCCATCGACTTCGATTGACGGATCGCCATATCGTTGGGATCAATCAGCCCAAACTCATCAGCACTCTGATAACCTTTCCCCAAGATCGTCACCTTGTCCATCGCCACACCCTGCTTTTCTAGCTCGGTGTAGGCTGCCTCTGCTTGAATTCGATCGAACAATACCGTTACTAAGTAATTCATATTTGGTTAAAAATTAATTAAAATTTCAGTCAGAAAGCCAATTTCTAGATCCAATCAGCACCTATACCCACTAAAATGGCATCTTGCACGACCTATTGCAACTGGTTCTGTTGAATAGCGTTTGGCCTGCTTCTGCTGTGAAGTTGCGCCGAACTTACTATTTGGCCAAGATACCTCCAAATTGTACTCACTGAATTTTTATAGATTATGTCCAAGGTTCTAGTCTCCGACCCGATCGACCAAGCTGGGATCGACATTCTCTCCCAAGTCGCCCAAGTTGATGTCAAAACTGGCCTTAAGCCAGATGAGTTGATCAAAATTATTGGCGAATACGACGCGATCATGATTCGGTCCGAAACCCGCATGACTCAAGAAATCATCGCAGCCGCTACCAATCTCAAAATCATCGGTCGCGCCGGAGTCGGAGTAGACAACGTAGACGTGCCTTTCGCCACCCGCAAAGGAATTGTGGTAGTAAATTCTCCCGAAGGCAACACGATCGCTGCGGCTGAACATGCTTTGGCGATGATGCTCTCTTTGGCTCGCTACATCCCTGTTGCCAACCAGTCTATGAAAGCTGGAGAGTGGAATCGGAAGCTGTTTGTGGGCACCGAAGTTTACAAAAAAACTCTGGGTGTGGTGGGTTTAGGCAAAATTGGTTCTCATGTGGCCAACGTTGCCAAGGCTATGGGTATGAAGCTCTTAGCTTACGATCCTTTTATATCCGTAGAACGAGCCGAAGAAATGGGCTGTACTTTGGTTGAACTGGATTTGTTATTCCGGGAATCAGACTATATCACCCTGCACATCCCCAAAACTCCCGAAACTGCCAATTTGATCAATGCTGAATCTCTGAGCAAAATGAAGCCAACTACGCGCATTATTAACTGCGCTCGTGGTGGAATTATTGATGAAGCAGCACTGGCTGAGGCGATCGAAAGCGGCAAAATCGCCGGAGCCGCGATCGATGTATATGCTGAAGAACCTTTAGGTGATTCTCCGCTGCGATCGGTTGGTAGGAACCTAGTGCTGACTCCTCACCTAGGAGCTTCTACTGCCGAAGCTCAGATCAACGTGGCTCTAGATGTCGCCGAGCAAATCCGGGATGTATTGTTAGGTCTGCCTGCTCGATCGGCAGTTAATATTCCCGGTCTGCGCCCCGAAGACATGGAAAACCTCAAGCCCTACCTACAGTTGGCTGAAACCTTGGGCAACATGATTGGTCAGTTGGCTGGCGGTCGCATCGATCATTTAGATATCTCTTTCTATGGAGATTTAGCTGAACAAAAGACCAAACCAATTGTTACGGCTGCTTTGAAAGGCTTACTATTCAACGCCTTGCAAGAGCGGGTCAACTATGTCAACGCAGGCATCGAAGCCAAAGAGCGAGGTATCAACGTGGTCGAAACTCGCGATCCTTCCCAGAGAGACTACGCTGGTTCCATGCGTCTCTCAGCTAGAGGCACTCTGGGGCTGCACAGTGTCACTGGAGCCTTGCTCAGCCACGAAGAAATTCGGATTACTAGCGTGGACGATTTCCCAGTAAGCGTATCGCCTACCCAACACATGCTCTTTACTTTGCACGAAGATGTTCCCGGCATTATCGGTAATATTGGCTCCATGCTGGGTAAATTTAATGTAAACATTGCCAGTATGCAGGTCGGACGTAAAATCGTGCGTGGTGACGCTGTAATGGTGCTTAGCCTCGATGATCCTCTGCCCGAAAGCATTTTGCCAGAGGTCAAAAAGGTCAATGGCATTCGTGATGCCTATACAGTTACTCTGCGAAGCTAAAGATTGCATTTGCAAACTTATATGATCTTGCCCTCTCTCCGCTTGAGTGAGGGCAAGAAATTACAGGCTATCGCTTCCTCCGATATTCCAAGTTCTTTATAAATTCCTAATCCCGGTATTCTCCATGGCTCAGACCTCCAATAAATGGTGGGAAATCGAAATTCCCTGTCATCCAGCGCTCGAAGAAACGCTGTATTGGCGGCTGACCGAGTATGGATGTAAGGGGATGGCCACTCACCAACTCCCAGAAGGGATGTTGATTAAAGCCTATCTACCCCAAGCACTCAAAGACCTGACCCAAATTTCAGGATTTTTGGCGAGTTTTGAAAAAAATGCCCGTGAGTTAGGAGTTCCAGTGCCTCGTGCAGGCTGCCGCCTAATTCACGAAGAAGACTGGGCAAAAAGCTGGAAAGACTATTGGGAGCCAATGGAAGTCGGCGATCGACTACTCATCAACCCCGCTTGGCTCACCCCACCCGTCACTGATCGGCTAATCATTAAACTAGAACCCGGCTCAGCCTTCGGCACCGGCACCCATGCTACTACCCAGCTTTGCCTCAAAGCTCTAGAAATGCGCCTAATTCCTGATAAAAGCGCCCCCGTCATTGGCGATCTAGGCTGTGGTTCTGGAATTTTAGGGGTTGCTGGTCTATTGCTAGGAGCCGCTAAAGTCTACGCCACCGACACCGATTTCCTCGCAGTAAAAGCCACCAAAGAAAATATGGTGCTAAACGATTTACCTGCCGATCGCATGGAAGTAGAAGAAGGCAGTATCGAAATGCTTCTTACCATCATCCCTCAACCCCTAGATGGTTTTGTCTGCAACATCCTAGCCAACGTCATCATCGAAATGATTCCCCAGATGGGCGAACTAGTGAAACCCGGCGGCTGGGGCATCCTCAGCGGTATCATCAGTTCCCAGGTTCCCGCCGTCTCCCAGAAGCTAGAAGAACACCATTGGTATGTAGGCTCCGTCTGGCAACAAAATGGCTGGGCTTGCCTAAATATTAAACGGCCAGTCGATCGCTAATATCCCTCTTCACATCCCAAAGACCCATTGGACACATTTAATGCTAATGGGTCTTGTTATTGGATGTCGAAAGAGGGCGATCCCAACTTCCGGTAGTAAAGAAAAAGCGCTGAAACCGTTAATGCCAGGTAAAAAGGAAGCAAAAGAAAGAAAAAAGAAGAAAAGTGTTGACAGAAATCTGAAGGTGACGTATGCTTGATAAGCGGAGAAAACAAACCGGCCTAAACGAAGACCTGAAAGGGTTGGGTAAAGCCAGTTTTGCAGCAAAAGAACCTAGAAAAAAGAATAGTCTGAAAGACAGAAACGAAACCAAACTCGTCAAATAAATCGTTATCTGTATAGGAATTTATTTCCTTGCAGAATAACACAAACAAAGAAGAAAAGAAA
>JAAFHZ010000220.1 GCA_013297675.1 Synechococcales cyanobacterium bin59.metabat.ball.084
TTTTGCGGGCATCACTGCTGTATTCGGTGAGCTGGTCTTCTGCCAGCAAAATTAAACGCTCGTACTGTCCCACTCGATCGACTCCAAATATTCTGCACTATCCTTAAGATTAGCAAGATTATTCATCTCGTGGGGATCGATCGTGTCATTGCCGCCTTTTTGGATTAGGATTCTCGGCCTAGGAATAATTATTGTCCTCAGCCTCTGGTTGGTGAACTCCATTTATAGCCTGTATGTGGCAATTCAGATTCCCTGGTTAGCCAATTTGCTGTTGGGTAGCATTGTGGCACTCATTTTAGGGGCGATCGGTCTGTTACTGTACTACGGCTTGGCATTTTCTAATCGTCTGCCCAAAAAGCCCAAAGTCAAACAACCAGTTCCTAAAGATACGAAAGATGCGGCAGAGCTGAATTTGGCGGCGGCGCAACAGCAGGTAGTGCAGATTCAAGATGAGGTTGCCCGCCAAGCTTTGCTGGCAGAATCCCAGCAGATCGCTGAGAACTTAGAGCGCGGAGCGATTCGGGTGATTGTGTTTGGCACTGGCTCGGTGGGCAAAACTTCGTTGATTGCCGCGATGGCTGGTCAGGTGGGCGGTAAGTTTGGGGTGGTGACTAACGCCACGACTCATGAAGTCGTGGGTAAAGTGGGGGCTGCCATGGGGACTACCGATCGACCGGTGGAGTATCCGGTAGATTTACAGGGGCTGAATCGTCAGATTTTGTTAGTGGATACCCCAGGGATTTTGGAGGCGGGGTTAGCGGGTACCGATCGGGGGCGAGTTGCTTTAGAAGAAGCGGCAGCAGCAGCAATGGTGGTGTTTGTGGTAGATAATGACCTGCGCCAGTCGGAGCTGGAGCCGTTGCAGGCGATTGCATCTGTGGGGAAGCAGTCTTTGCTGGTGTTGAATAAAGCCGATTTGTTTACGGTGGCCGATCGAGATTTGGTGTTGAATCAGCTTCGATCGCGGGTGGCGGGCTTAATTGAGCCAGAAAATGTAGTGGCAATTTCGGCTGCACCGCGTCCGCTGATTTTAGAAGATGGTAAGTCACAGCAGCCGCCCGCAAATATCAATTTATTTTTAGATCGCTTTGCTCAAATCTTGTTTACTGGCGGCGAGGCGATGGTGGCGGCGAATATTTTGCAGCGATCGCAGCAGCTCAGCAGTGCCGCCAAGCTGTTGATTGAGGCGGAGCGTAAAAAGCAGGCGTTGCAGATTGTGACTAAGTATCAGTGGATGAGTGCGGGGGCGATCGCCATTAATCCTTTGCCAGTGGTAGATCTGATTGCCACAGCGGCGATTAATAGCCAGATGATTATGGATATTGGTAAGGTCTATGGCTGTCAGCTAGATAAATCGAATGCTAAGGAGCTAGCTTTGTCTTTGGGTAAAACGGTGGGAGGGCTGGGAATTTTGCGGGGTTCGATCGAGCTGTTAAGCAATGCTTTGAAGCTGACGATCGCTACTTATGTGGTAGGCAAAGCAATTCAGGGGGTGACAGGGGCTTATTTGACGCGCATTGCCGGTTTAAGCTTTATTGAGTATTTCCGCAGTAATCAAGACTGGGGTGATGGCGGGATGGATGAGGTGGTGCAAGAGCAGTTTAAGCTGGCGCAGAAGGATGATTTTATAAAGGGGTTTTTGCAGGAGGCGATGACTAGGGTGGTAATGCCATTAAGAAATGAAAAAAGAACCGCCCAGAAGCCGTACTGGTATCGATCGAAGTAACAAAAATAATCGATAAAACCGAGTTAGAATAATAAAGGCGTACCACCAGAGCATTCTCTAATTTATGGTTCAGCAACTGAAAAAAGCCGAGATTATTTATCCAGATTGCGACGGACAGCCGATGTCAGATAACACCCTCCAATTTAGCTGGATCGTCAAAATCAAAGAGAACCTAGAAATCTTCTTTGCCAACGATCCCAACGTTTTTGTGGCCGGTGACTTGCTCTGGTATCCAGTAGAAGGAAGTAACACAATCCGACGGGCACCAGATGCCATGGTCGCTTTTGGTAGACCCAAAGGATATCGGGGTTCTTATCAACAATGGCTAGAAGATAACATTGCACCGCAAGTCGTCTTTGAGATCTTATCTCCAGGTAATCGGTTGGCGGAGATGACCGCGAAGTTTGAGTTTTATGATCGGCATGGTGCAGAAGAATATTACATCTATGATCCTGATCGAGTAGATTTCACTGGCTGGTTACGGCAATCAGGGAGATTACAGGGCATCAGCAATATCTCTGGTTGGGTTAGCCCCCGCTTAGGAGTGAGGTTTGAACTCAATGATGAACTAGAAATCTACACACCTACCGGTGAGTTGTTTCTCTCACCTTTAGAGATTTCGCAGAAAGCTGAAGCAGCTCAACTCGAAGCAGTTCGTCAACAAGCCCGAGCAACGGCGGCAGAAGATCAACAAGAAATTGAGCGCGATCGAGCTGATGCCGCAGAGCAAAAAGCAGCAGCCATGGCTGCAAAGCTAAAGGAGCTAGGAATCGAAATGGATCTGTAAATAGGTACTTTCTTAGGGCAACCGCACACATTTTGTAACAAATGAGTGCGGAAGAATAGAAAATATGCTCAAATAGGATTGTTAAGAGTATTTGAAGGAAGTTTCTCTATGTCAACAGTTTCTAGTCCTACAACCC
>JAAFHZ010000023.1 GCA_013297675.1 Synechococcales cyanobacterium bin59.metabat.ball.084
TTGGGTCAGGAGAAAGAATAAAAAGATTTGGAGGATTTTCGACCTGATCACCAGCCGCACATTATACTACTGAAAAGTTTCAAGTTTTCTGATGTGTTCTGATGGGCAAAGTTTATATTATCGGCGCAGGTCCTGGCGATACCTCACATCTGACTCTCCGCGCCCAGCAACTGTTAGCTAGTGCCGATGTGGTAGTTTACGATGCCTTGGTAGACGAGGGGCTATTGCAATTTTTGCCTGCTCATTGTAAGCGGGTCTATGTGGGCAAACGGGGCGGCCAAACCAGCATCACCCAAACCGAGATCAATCAAATCTTGGTTGATCAAGCTCAAAATGCCGATCGCGGCGCATCTCAGGCTGAGTATCGGGTAGTGCGGCTAAAATCTGGGGACCCGTTTATTTTTGGTCGCACCACCAGCGAAGTTGATGCCCTGATGATGGCAGATTGTCCTTATGAGGTTGTCCCAGGGATCTCAGCGGCTCTGGCTGCGCCTTTATTAGCCGGAATCCCTTTGACTGATACGGTGCTGAGCTACGGCTTTGCGGTGGTCACAGCCCATGCTCCTGAAGAGTTACATTGGGATGCCTTGGTACAAATCCCGACGGTGGTGATCTTGATGGGGGCTAGTACTTTAGCGGCTACGGTTAAAGGCTTGATCGATCATGGTAAATCGCCCCAAACCCCGATCGCTATTATTAAGTGGGCAAGTTTGCCGCAGCAGGAAGTGGTGGTGAGCGATTTAGGCCATATTGTTTCTACGGTGGCCGATCGCCATATGTCGCCAGCGGTAATTGTGATTGGAGAGGTAGTGAAGCTGCGCCCCTTTTTACGCTGCGATCGACGTTCTCCCCTGCGGGACAAGACGGTGTTGATTACCCGGTCTTTACAGCAGTCCCCAGAACTCCAGCAGTTATTAACTGCCCAGGGTGCCCGGACGATCGAGATGCCCACGTTAGAGATTGCGCCGCCCAGTGATTGGTCAGGATTAGATCAGGCGATTACTAAAGTTGGGGAATACGATTGGTTGATTTTGACCTCGGCCAATGGCGTGGAATATTTCTTCGATCGATTGGCCGCCCAAAATAAAGATGCACGGGCTTTGGGTGGGGTGAAAATTGCGGTGGTGGGTCGCAAGACGGCGGATACTCTGCGGCAGCGGGGGATTTTGGCAGACTTTATCCCGGCAGAGTTTGTGGCTGAGGCTTTGGTAGATAGTTTCCCGGAATCTTTGACAGATAAAAAAGTGTTGTTTCCTCGGGTGGAGAGCGGTGGCCGAGAGTTGTTGGTGCAGGCTTTTACGGCGGCGGGTGCCCAGGTGGATGAGGTGGCGGCGTATCAGTCCATCTGTCCCGCAGCAGCCGATCCAGCGGTGTTGTTGGCTTTACAGCGACGAGAGATCGATATTATTACTTTTGCCAGTTCTAAGACGGTGCAGCATTTCCATCAATTGGTGGCGGCTCATCTGCCCAAAAATTGGTCAAATAATTTGCTGATTGCTTCGATCGGGCCACAAACTTCGGCCACTTGTCGGGAGTTGTTTGGGCGAGTAGATATAGAAGCTAGTGAATACACTATGCCAGGATTGGTAGCGGCAATTGTTGGAAATTTGCGGGAGAGTCGCACTGCTGAGCAGGGGGGCAATAATTTATGAATTCTGCGCTAACAATGTCACTGGGATATTGCCCGCAATCTGTAGATACTAGCATTGATGCCGATCGACTGCGCTTTGAGTTGTATCGTCAACGTACAACTATGGAGCGTTTATCTTTGGGATATAAATTTCGACATAACGCGCGGCAAATGTCTGTGGCCTGTTTACGCCAAACTTTCCCGGAGTTAACTGAGCAAGATTTTGCCTGGAAGGTTGTTAATGCTTGGCTGCCGGAGAAATGGCCTGTTCACTGTATTCCTAAACTCAATATGTGGAACCAAGACCCTAATTCGATCGCTGCTTTAATTGGTCGGCTCTTAAAAGATGCTGCTATTCCTTATTATGTAACTGGCGAGATAGCGGCGATCGCTCATGGAGAACCGCGTGCTACGATCGATTTAGGTGTAGTTATTTTGATCGATTTATTGCAACTTCCGGCATTGGTGGCAGAGATAGAGAGCCAGGGCTTTTATGTAGCTAATTTGGAAGACGTGATGGCTGGTCGGTTGCGCTGTTTGAATTTGACTCATATTGAGACTATCGAAAATGTAGATTTGATGATTGCGGAGTCGGGAGAGTATGAGCTGTTGAAGTTTGAGCGCTGTCAGGTTTATACGGTGCCCGGTGGGGAGGTGGCGATCGCTTCTCCCGAGGATGTAGTTATTTGTAAGTTAATATGGCGGCGCGAGAGTAGATCTGATAAGCAGTGGCGGGATGTTTTGGGGATTTTAAAGGTACAACAAGAAAAGTTAGATTTTGGTTATTTGGGTCGATGGATTCGACATTTTGATTTAGTGGAGGATTGGCAAGAAGCAAAATTAGCAGCGGGAGTTAGTCATTTAGAATAGAAGCAGCAGCTCTTTGAATTTGGCAATGGTTTTAAGCTCTGCATGTTGTGACTAGATTGTAAAACATCTAGCTGTGAGTCCTAAAACATCAATATTGACCAAGGCTATATAGCTGGATATAAAATCATGAGTGACTAGATTGCAAGCGACAAGGTAATGGGCGATAAAGACACCATTGCATGTAACAAAATGCAAACAGGTGACGTAGCCGGTGACAAATTCGATCACAAAAAATTTAACAATATTCATAGTTGTTATTTTAATAAAATACTCTAGTGCTGTTAATGAGTAATACTGGAAAGCATTAGTTATTTTGGATAGCAGTTTTAAGCGGGACAAAATAGCAGAAATATTGCACTTGCCCTCATCCCCCAGCCCCTCCTTGGGCGTGCAGGAGCAATAAACGTAGTCTCTTGCTCCCTCTCCCATTTTGGGAGAGGGCTGGGGTGAGGGCAAGTGCAACAATGTCCTGCTTAAAATTGGTACCCGTTGTTTTTTTGATTTAGTTGCTATCGCCAGATTTATTTGCTAAAGTATCCAAACCGTCGTGGGACTTTGGTGCGACTTCCGCAATCCAACTATAACTTGGCCTTAGTGCGTCGTGCCGCCTTGCCCCGCCGGTAACTGTACCGATTACATCTCTCCCAATGAAGCTCATTGAACAAGTCGAACGCGAAGACTTGGTAATGTTCATTAACGCCTGTTTGTCCTGCACCAGCCAGGGTGAATTTTATGATGAATGCAGCTACGGCCAAAAGATTTCGTTAGATTTTTTGCATGATTACATTTTGGGCAACTACCGAAGACTTTATACTCTAACACTTGCGGCGGGCATCAATCATTTCAATCAAGCTCAGATCATCCTCAAACTATTAGCTACTGGTAAATCGGCCTCTGCGGATGATCGCACTCTCGAAAATCAATTAATTACAATTACTTTAGATCGACTACCACCACAAAGAGCCTGGGGATTATTGTGGCAGCTACGTAGACAAAGCATCAACAACCGACGAGCCAGATCGATCGCTCAAGCCTACATCAATAGCCGAGGCGATAAACTAGCTTTTCAGGCTGTTAAATACCGGTCAAAACTGCGGGCGATCGTGTCCCACTTTCATCTCAAACTAGAGCCAGAACTCAATAACTTTTTGTTTGGTCGCTGGGAAAAAAGCTTTGACACCGAAATTTTCGAGAAATTTCGCCAAGCTTTTTATAGCGCCAGCGCTATTTATGCTCTGCCATTTACAGTGGCTGAAGGCTTGGCCGTAAAGCACCAAATTCCTCGCCAGGTGTTTCTGGAAAAAATTCAGGGGCAAATGACAGCAGGAGAAAAGCTGCGCCTTCAAGGTAGCGCCGATCGGGGCGGAATAGAATTGACGATCGATCCTCAGCGTCTACCGCTCACCAAGCTTGCCCTCTATTTGTTATCTCTAGATCTGAAACAGCGCCAAGAGCAACTGCTAGAAATAGCTCATTGGCTGGCAACAAGTGCAGCAACCATCTTGAAAAATACGCCGCTGCAACTGGGTAAAGTAGCCGCAGTGCTCGATCGCAGCTATTCCAGTTCAGGCTCCCGTGAAAAACGCCGTCGTCCTTTGGGTATCGCCCTAGCAGTAGATTGTTTACTGCAACAAGTTGCTACCGAATACCAAGCTTTTTGGACAGTTCCGATCGCTGATCCTTTGTTGGTAACACCCCGAGGTCAAACTGATCTGGCAACGCCCATCTTAGCAGCCTTGGCTTGGCAGCCAGAATTGATTGTGGTAATCTCCGACGGCTGGGAAAACGATCCACCTGGGGCAGTGGCTGAGTTGTTGCGGGTCTACTATGCAAAAATAGATCCACAGCGGCAAGTTTCGATCGTCCATTGCAACCCAGTGTTTAATGCCAATGACTACGAGCTAAAGCAAATCAGTCCACTGGTGCCCACGATCGGCATCCGGGAAGCCGCAGACTTACCCACAGTTTTGGCTTTTATGCGTTTTGCCGATGGCCGAGGCAGCTTGGCTGAACTAGAAGCCTACTTACTCCAGCGCACTCAAGATATTCTCGCCCCAGTTTAATTTCCGGTAAAACTTAGCTTCACTCTAGCCTTTCGGCCAATTTCCCAAAAAATACTCCAATTAACGTGCGGATTTACGACTAAATGGCTACAATATTGCTTGTAAAGCTATGTAAAGCAAGCCAATGGAATTTCTATCAGTAGATGTCATTAAAGAGATTGCTGAAAAGTATGGGTACTTGTCTGTCTTCACCGGCATTTTATTAGAAAACCTCGGCATCCCCCTACCGGGCGAAACCATCACGATCGTTGGTGGATTCCTCGCAGGCAGTGGAGAATTAAACTATGGGTTAGTTTTGGCCAGCGCCGCTAGTGGAGCCTTCATTGGCGGAGTCTGTGGTTACTTTATTGGCAAATACGGCGGCTGGACACTCATGCAGAAGCTGGCCAAAGTCTTCCGAGTATCCGACAAACAGCTAGCAGAAATTAAGGGTAAATTTGCCGATAACGCTGTTAAGGCAGTATTTTTTGGTCGTTTCATCGCCCTGCTCAGAATCTTTGCCAGCCCCATGGCCGGAGTGGTAGAAATGCCTTTGCCTCAGTTTTTGGGCGTAAACTTTGCTAGCTCCTTGAGCTGGGCAACAATTATGACTGGTATCGCCTACACCGTGGGCAAATTTGTCTCTTTAGAACAACTGGTGGCTTGGGTTGGTCAGTTTGCGATCGTAGCGCTACTAATTGCCGCAGCTTGGATTGGCGTACCTCTCTGGTTAGAAAGTCGGGCATCGAAGCTCGAAGAGTAATTCAGGTAATTGCGGCGACCACTCTGCCGATCGATAAATATTATCTCTAGCACCGCCAAATCATAAGGAGAAATTTTCGGCGCGGATTTGCATCAATATTTTACCCAGATGGTTGGCACCCGATCGATCTAACCCGCAGCCCCAAAAGTAATCTACAGGGGAGTCTTCAATGATTGTGGCCGTGCCGGTATCCAACAAAAGTTGACGGAGATCTAGATGAGTATGAAACTTCTGACGCAGGGCTTTTTCCATTACGGCTAGTTTTCGCTGCGGCCAGTCGAGACTGGGTAAATGATGGCTTTCTCGCCCAATCGCTGCGGCTAATTCTGGCGTGATGGCCGATCGAATTTTGGTCATCAGATATTCCAACTCACTACCCAAAAATTTTTGCGCCTGGTAATAATGCTCTACAGTTGGCCAATGCTGACCATCTAGCTCGATAGCATGGGGCGAAAAGTTAGAAAAATAACCGTAGGGTCGATCGACTTTATAAAAATAGATATTGGTCATTGGTGAGTAGATCGAGAGCCGGTCAATTACTGCGATCGTCCACAGAGATCACCTACAGCGATCGCAGTGGCCGCAGCGCCAGTTGATGCCTTGATCGGTAAATCCAAAGGCGGTGAGCAAATATTGCCAGCGGCAATCCTTAGTCTTAGCATATTCCAACATTTGCTGATATATACCGGGGTCACGACCGGTTAATTTGCCCGGTCTGCGCTGAAATGTAAAAGGAGTCTGCCAGGTGAGCTGACCTTGACTTTGCCAGATGGCTAAAGAAATTTCGGCTTGGGGATATCCCTTCAGATCATTTAGGTGGCCTGCGATTGGGATTTTTTTGGCCAACTGCTGCGCCTGTAAATCTAACTGGGCAAGCTGGCTCAGGAAAAAAGCTTGGCGCTGCTTGTCATCAGGATACAGCCAGCCGGTAGGCTCACAGACCAACATCATGGCTGCTGCCGGTTTACCATCTCGACCCGCTCTTCCTACTTCTTGGACATATTCACTGAGGAGCAAAGGAGTTTGATAGTGGGCAATCCAGCACACATCTGGTTTATTTATCCCCATGCCAAAGGCGCAAGTGCAAACCACAAATTGCACTTCATCGGTTAACCATTGCTGCTCGACTTTTCGCCGCTGCTGGGCACCGAGTCCGGCATGATATGCAGCGGTTCTGGAGCCAGTTTGGGTCAAGCTAGCCGCTAAATCTTCGGCATCGCAGCGGGTGCGGACATAAACTAACCCAGCTTCTTGGGGAAAGCGATCGATGAACTTTTGGAGCTTCTGATGACGACCTCGGGGAGTCCAGACCGTCTGGAGAGATAAATGGAGATTGGGACGATGGGGGTTGATCAAAAATTTGGTGGGTCGATCGAGCTGTAAAGTCTCGGTGATTACTTTTTGGGCGGCAGGGTCAGCGGTGGCGGTGAAGGCCGCGATCGGGATTTTGGTTCCGACTGGCTTATGAGCCAAAATTGCCGGTCGCACGGCACCCAAACGCCGGTAGGCGGGGCGGAAGGTTTCGCCCCATTGCACCAGACAATGGGCTTCGTCTAAAATCAGGCCGTTGATTTGGATGTGGGGCTGAATAAAAATTGACCAAACTCGATCGCTTAAGAGTGTTTCTGGCGATAGATAAAGTAACCGGAGTTTTTGGGCGGTGAGGAGTTCGATCGTCTGGCGCTGCTGAGAGTTGGACATTTCGCTATGGAGGCTAGCAGCGGCTAAGTTCTGTACTCGGAGTTCTTGGACTTGGTTTTCCATCAGAGCGACCAACGGTGATACCACGATCGTCACGCCTTGTTGCAAAAGCGCTGGGAGCTGAAAACAAATTGATTTACCGGCTCCGGTGGGCAAGACAATCAAGGTATCTTGTTGATGCAGAAGGCTGCGTACAATTTCTCCTTGCGGCGGTCGAAAATCTGGATAACCCCAAATCTTTTGGAGCTGGGCACGAATATTTTGCTCGGAGACCTGCATAAAACTGGCTAAAGAATTGGTTAATCAATGTTATTAGAGACTTTATTACCTAGCCATCGGCGATGTGGCGCGATAACACTTGAGCGATCATAAGCACTATTCAGCGTTGTCGCGCAGTTGCGGGAGTTAACAAGACTTGGCTTAATAGATAAAGACAGCGCGGCAACTCAGCGAGATCAACCCTCACGCAGGGGGTGTGGGGGAGGCGTTTCGTCCCCCACTGCGGGGGCGTGGGGGGAAGACCCCCACATCCGGGTTTTTCCGAATTTGGAATTGCTGTAATATGTCCATCAATTTTTCATAGATCCCGAAGTCAGGCTAGGATAATAGGCCAAGCAGGAACTTTCAGCGAAGGAATTTAGGCGTGCTAGATATTAAAAAAATCAGAGAAAATCCTACTGCCATGCAGGCACAGCTCGATCGCCGTCAGGGTGGATTTAGCTTACAGCCGATCGTGGAGCTAGATAAACAGCAAAAAGCGATCGAAGCTACCCGGAGCGAACTGCAAGCCCGCAGCAACGAAATCGGCAAAACCGTCGGCGAAAAAATGCAGGCCAAAGTTGCTCCCAACAGTCCCGAAATTTTGGCATTGAAGGAACAGGGTACGCAGTTCAAACAGCAGCTCAGCGAACTAGAACCCCAAGAAAAAGAAATTCAGCAGCAGATTTATAACCTTTTGCTGCAAATTCCCAATATTCCTAGTGCCAGTACTCCCGACGGAGCCAGCGAAGCAGAAAATGTGGAAGTGCGCCGTTGGGGCGACGAATATATTCCGGCTAACAGCGCTGAATTGCTGCCTCATTGGGAAATTGGTGAAAAGATCGGCATTTTAAACTTTGAGCGCAGCGCTAAAATTGCCCAGAGTCGTTTTGTAACTTTGTTTGGGGCTGGTGCTGCTCTGGAGCGGGCACTGATTAGTTTTATGCTCGATCGGCAGACCAAGGCGGGCTACACCGAAGTTAGTCCCCCAGCTTTGGTGAACAGTGCTTCTTTAACCGCGACTGGTCAGTTACCAAAATTTGCAGAAGAGAGCTTTCGCTGTGCCGAAGATGATCTGTGGCTGATTCCCACTGCTGAGGTACCCGTTACCAACTTGTATCGCGGTGAAATTTTGGATAGCAGCCAGCTACCAATTTGGCATTGTGCTTATACTCCTTGTTTCCGGCGAGAAGCTGGCAGCGCAGGACGAGATACGCGGGGTTTGATCCGGCTGCACCAGTTTAATAAAATTGAGCTAGTCAAGTTTGTGCATCCCGACACTTCCGAAGACGAGCATCAAAAGTTAGTGAAAGATGCCGAGGCCATTTTAGAAGCTCTGCAACTGCCCTATCGCACCATGGAACTCTGTACTGGAGACTTGGGAGCCAATGCGGCTAAGTGTTACGACTTAGAAGTCTGGTTGCCTTCGGCTGGCAAGTACCGCGAAATTTCGAGCTGCTCTAATTTTTATGATTTTCAAGCTCGCCGCGCCGATTTAAGGTTCCGAGAAGTGGGTAAAAAAGGTACTCAGTTTATTCATACTCTGAATGGTTCTGGTTTGGCAGTAGGGCGCACCATGGCAGCAATTATCGAAAATTACCAACAGCCTGATGGCAGTATTGGTATTCCTCAAGTGCTCCAGTCATATTTAGGTCGCGAAACTCTCTAGATGTTATTGAGTTTTAGGAACTGGTTTACATCGACTTAGCTTATTACTCAAGACTTGGGCACAATATGCTCAGAACTTGACCGTGAGGAAAGACACAAAAATACAAGAGATAGATCATTTGTAATTGATTAAGTTTGCCAAAGTATGATTTGGAGTGAATTGTTAAATAATCAATAAATTTTGCAAATTTATGCTACTTTCTTGTAAAATATGTCTCAAATCACAGCATTAAAACACTTCTACTGATTATCCTGGAGGATCGACTTATTACTAGCTCAACTTCTACTGCTGCTGTCGCCAGTACCGAAACATCCGTTTTACACATTTGGGGACAACACCCCCTATCCGGGGAAGTCAGAATCAGTGGAGCTAAAAACTCTGCCTTGGTTTTGATGGCTGGCACTGTGCTTTGCTCAGGCCACTGCCGCATTAATAATATTCCTGCTTTAGCCGATGTCGGCAAAATGTGTCAAATTGTGGAAGCTTTAGGTATTAAGGTAAATCGCAACGGCAGCTCGATCGATTTTGATGCTAGTAATGTGACTGGCCACAGCGCTCCTTATGAATTGGTTTCTAAGCTGCGGGCGGCTTTCTTTGCCGTTGGGCCAATTTTGGCTCGCCAAGGTGAAGCTCAGGTGCCTCTGCCCGGTGGCTGTTCGATCGGCGATCGACCAGTGGAACTGCATATCCGTGGCCTGCGGGCTTTGGGTGCTACCGTAGAAATTGTGCACGGTGAAGTTCACGCCAAGGCCAATAGTGCCAATGGTCGCCTGCAAGGTACTAAAATATATTTAGATTATCCCAGCGTAGGGGCAACCGAGACTTTGATGATGGCTGCGACTTTGGCTGAAGGCGAAACTGTTTTGGACAACGCCGCCAAAGAGCCAGAAGTAGTGGATTTGGCTAACTTCTGTATTTCGATGGGTGCCAAGATTGCCGGTGCGGGCACTGAGCGCATTGTAATTCAGGGCGTAGACAAACTGCACGATACTGAGTATGAAGTAATTCCTGATCGCATTGAAGCGGCGACTTTTTTGGTGGCCGGTGCCATGATGCGCTCCGAAATAAGTCTGTTTCCGGTGGTGCCCATGCACTTGGCCGCCGCCACTGCTAAGCTGGCAGAAATTGGCGTAGAAATTGCGATCGATGGCCCTCGGATGCGGGTTTTGCCACCTAAAGAAATTAAGGCGGTGAATATTGAAACTCTACCCTACCCCGCTTTCCCTACCGATATGCAGGCGCAGTTTATGGCCTTGCTCTCGATCGCTAACGGTAATAGCGTGATTACCGAAACCGTGTTTGAAAACCGTCTCCAGCATGTAGCTGAGCTGCAACGCATGGGAGCTAACATTCAAGTTAAAGGCAACAATGCGATCATTCAAGGAGTGCAAAAGCTCTCTGGTGCGAAGGTAATGGCCACCGACCTCCGGGCTTCGGCAGCTTTGGTGGTAGCGGGCCTGTTTGCGAATGGCATGACTACCGTAGAAGGTCTACATCATTTGGATCGCGGCTACGAAAACATCGAATCTAAACTGCGCAGCCTGGGTGCCAAGATCGATCGGGTGGTGGTAGATAACAACGGCTCGGTAATTCGATCGGCTAATGATTCTGTGAAAGCTTAAGTTCAAATTTAGCTAGTGAAAAAGGAGGGTTGTTAACCCTCTTTTTTTATGGAATTAACCGAATACGCTGTAACCAATATAGATACATCACCTACATCGGCTGTTCACCGATCATGCTGCCTTAGGCTTGGAAGTTTTGACTAGGCAACGATATTAAAATCATTGGCCGAGAGGCTATTCACACCAGTCAAGTTGGCAAAGGCTCCGCCATTGGTACCTACTCCAATTGCTGCTCCATTTTGGTTGTAAAAGAGCTGATTAGACCCTTGGCTGTAGACGATAGAAGCAGCAGAACCAGCAACTAATGTATCGTTAGTTACAACAGCAAAATTTGCCCCAATTGCTCCACCTACGGCACTGGTGATGGCACTAAAAGTAGTCTTGCTCAGAACAAGCTTATCGACATTGCTTACAAAATCAACAACAGTATCGACACCTAACAACGATGTTACCGTACCCGATAATGATCCTCCTGAGAACACAAAACTGTCACTGCCAGCATCACCTCGGAAAGTATCGTTCCCAGCACCGCCATTAATGACATTGTTAGCTGTATTCCCTTGAATATAGTTGCTTAGGTTATTACCAGTGCCATTGATCGCGGCTGAACCAGTCAAAAATAGATTTTCGACATTTGCCGTCAAAGCTGTAACTGTCAGAACAGAATAAGCGGTGTCATTCCCTTCATTAGCAAGTTCAATGATCACATCATTGCTGGTGTCTGAGCCGATGGATATGAAGTAGGCATCATCCCCCGTTCCGCCAACTAGGGTATCTGTACCGGCACCGGCATACATATCATCGTTACCAGCACCGCCAACTAAGGAGTCATTGCCTAGATTGTCTCGCAATACGTCATTACCGTCAGCCCCAGATAGGATGTTATTTCCCGAGTTCCCTTCGATGAAGTTGTTCAGATTATTTCCTGTACCATTGATCGCGGCTGAACCGGTCAAAAAGAGATTTTCGACATTTGCTGCTAAGGCTGTAACTGTCAAAACAGAATAGGCGGTGTCATTCCCTTCGTTAGCGAGTTCAACGATAGTGTCATTGCTGGTGTCTGAGCCGATGGATATGAAGTAGGCATCATCCCCCGTGCCGCCAACTAGGGTGTCTGTACCGGCACCGGCATACATATCATCATTGCCAGCACCACCAACTAAGGAGTCATTGCCTAAGGCATCTCGTAATAAGTCATTGCCATCACCACCAATTAGACTATTATTGGCCGTATTACCTGTGATTGAATCATTACCCGCACCACCAGCAACATCCACAAAGTTTTGCACATTGAAGCTTAAGTTACCAATATTGGGAATATTATTCACTATCAGGCTGTTAGTCGCGAGGTTGGCAATGATCGATACCGCTGCTGGATTGGTGGAAGCACTAATTCGGTTGACCAAGCCAGCTTGACCAATGATAGTGTCTATCCCAATCAGCCGATCGAAAGCACCGCCACCTTTTTGGAGAACGCCCTGAGGCTGGAGGACAATAGCTTGGTTAAGGCCGGTGTAGTTGACCGTATCAATACCAGCACCACCATTAATAGTATCGTTACCGGCTGAGAAAATAAAGGTGTCATTACCATCACCGCCAACTAGGTTGTTGTTTGCTGCACTACCAGCGAGAGTATCATTACCTGCGCCACCAGCGACATCCGTAAAGTTTTGCACATTGAAGCTCAAGTTGCCAATATTGGGAATATTGTTCACCGTTAGGCTATTGGTAGCGAGGTTGGCATTGATTGTAACCGTTGCCGGGTTAGTAGATGCATCAATCCGATTAGCAAGGCCAGCTTGACCAACGATAGTATCTATCCCAATCAGCCGATCGAAAGCACCGCCACCCTTTTGGAGAATACCTTGAGCCTGGAGGACAACAGCTTGGTTAAGGCCAGTGTAGTTGACCGTATCAAGACCAGCACCACCATTAAGAGTATCGTTACCGGCTGAGAAAACAAAAATGTCATCAACGATAGTGCCTACTAAGTTGTCGTTAGATACAGTGCCTGTAAAAGTTGCCATATGTAATGCTACCTCTGAGATTTTTTACTTTTAAAGATATTTTTTCAAGAGAAATCAACACTACGAGGCGAGAGTAAAATACTCAAGCGGCATAGCTAGATTAGATATTCAATTGAATGACACAATCAATCAACTTCCATGAAGCACACATTATGCGTGAATATGATAGCTAGACTACATAACTGAGTGAAGGTGTGTTGTTAAATTTCTTTACATTGTATTGTTGCATAATAGATAGTGAAGATCAACAAGATAATTAGTTTTCCAGATCAGGTAGTCTGTGTTACAGTTCAACTGTAAAAATCTATACATAAATACTTACATCTTAAACAGCCAGTTAAATGGCCTTAAAGTTCCCATCCATAGAAAAACAGGATGCCCTCAACTTCTTTCTCAGCATTCAATGCTGGTTAGGGGCACCACTGGGTTGAAGCTATATCTGGCTGACCAGTTTTTTATATTTATTTGAACTTCAAAACACCCTTTTGGCCAAGCTGCCACCGATCGCTGGCGATTTCTTCTACCAGGGCTGGTCGGACTAGGATGAATTGCCCATAGTTTTCCTGATAGCCTTCGCAGGTGTAGGCCGAATTAACAGTTTTATAAATGTGAGAATTAATGGGGCGCTTTTTGTTAGGCACTAGATAGATTGAGCTGCCTCGCCGGACTACCAAAAAGTTTCCTTTCCGATCGGTCACAAAAGTCACTTGGCTGGTGTCTCCATCCCGTAAGCGATCGAGGGCATTTTGATCGATCGAGACATCCCAGGCATCTTTGCGGATAGCTTCAGAAACACCGGCATAACGGTTGTACAAGTCTAACAAATCCCTTTCGGCGGGAGAAATAGGAGTCTTAATTTCAGGTGGTTGGATCTGTTCCGGGTTGCCCGGTAAAGCAATCGATTCCCTTCGGGATAGCTCCGCTTCACGAGTCTTATCGGATAGGGCAGGTTCATCTTTCATTGCTGCGGCGATTACTGGAGCTATCGGTTCGCTAGTAGCTCCGTTGCTAGCTTTGTTTGCAGGCGAAGACTTTGCTACTAGGCGTTGGATAATTTCTCGATATTGTCTTTCGAGGTTAGCTATTTTTTCGGCTGAATCTTGGTTAGTTTGAATAATTTCTTTGCACAATTCGACTTCTTTGGTTAACTCATCAATCTTGCGGTTATAGCGATGACGCTCTTGAATGTAGGAGCCATTGAAGGTGTGTAGTTCGGTAGTTAACTGTTGCACCCTGGCCTCTAGAGCGCTGATATCGGTTGGGGATTGGTTTTGAGGTTGAGGTGCCTGGGTTGGGGGTGGCTCAGGCTGAAAATTACTGGTGACGACCTGCTGCTGCTCATACATTTTGATCAGCCTTTTGTACATCATTGCTGCCCAGTTCACCACATCAGCATCGGTGCGGGGATCGCGGGTAACGGAGGCGAAGCCGATCGGCCACTGGCATCTGGGGCAACGATTTCCATCGCGAGTAAACTCATGAGAGCATACTAGGCATTTTTCCATGTTAATCTCTCCAGGTAAGTAACATCAATTTGAATTAGCTAAAAAGCTTAAATTCTAAAACAGCAGCTTAAAAATACAATTCTGTTTAGTGTAGAGGCAACTTTGCGCTTCGTCGATGATTTACATCAGTTTTTAAGCCAACATCTTGAGTGTAATGTTATATGTGATACAAATGTAAGTGTTGAGGTGAAAGTTAAACTCCATAGGCACTTGGCCGAACGGGGCTAATTCGTAATTTGGGAATTTACATTCCTCTACTTATATCATTTTGATGTGGAGAAAAACACAAAAATAATAACTAACTATGGCCATTTTTAGGAAAGTTTATCGATGCCATAAATTTTCCAAGCGCCGCTAGATGCGTCGAACTTGAGATAATACTGAGCAATATAAAATTTGCCATTGAACTGACAGTGAGCGCGCACGGTTGCTTTATCCGGGGTGATTTTCATGGTTTCTACCTTTTTTACCTTGGTCTGTTTGCCAAAGCTACTCCACCACTTTAAATACTCTCCTGCATAGCCCCCCGGATTGGCCGATCGATTACCCTGAAAATCTCTCGATAGATCTTGCCAAGCCCCCTGATACTGGGCATTTTGCAGCTTGCTGTAGTAGCTCCGAATAAAGCTATCTGTGGCAGGACGCTGAATGTTGGGGACTGACGGTGAAGCAGGAGATGAATTAGTTTTTTTTACTGCCGGGATGGGCTGAACTGAAGAGATCGGACTGGGAATAGGTAAGGGCTGGGGCGGATTAAAGGGAACAGGTGGCGGATTTGATGGTTTATTTTCTACTAATGGAGCTATTGATGGGATCGGTGAATTGCTAGGAGTTACCACCGGCTCGGGACTAGTGGAGGGATTGACAGGAGTCGTATCCAGAGGAGTAGCCACCGGACTGGGTTTACTGACTACCGTAGAAGGTTGCGGCACATTGTCACGAGTCAGAATCAAGATGCTACTAAGGACGATCGCACCAGCCATAATCGCCGCACTAATTAGAATCGCTTTGTTGTCGTTCATGGCTGCGTTATCTGTGAATTAATTTTTTTGAATTCCGTGACAAACTCGGGCGATCGTCACGGGTTTAGCTTTAGTGAGAGTAGAGACTCCGACGGCTAAGCTGTCTAAGAATTCTTTGAGTCCGGCGGTTTTTGCCCCATCATTTTGGCCACCGTGCCAGCTATCCCACTGGTTGGAAGTTTTTATTGCCACTACTTGGATATCGGTGGTGGCGTAGTAAAGACCATTTTTAAAGCCGTCAGGATTGATCTCGATGCCAACATCGATGCCCTGATCTTTGATGGTGTGTTTGGCCTGAAAATCGGCTGGTTTGACGGTGGGGTCTACCACAAAACTGCTTTGGGCATCATCGAGCTTTTTGACGGTGGTAGTAGTTTGTGTGACCCAAGAGCTACCTTGATCTCCAGATACTTTACTGCTCAAAGAGTAATCGAGCTGGCTTTTTTCGGCGCGACCGCCCAGTTCGAGCATTCCGATCGGCTGTCCACCATCTTTAAGCGCTACCCCATTGAGCAACAGTGAAGCCGGAGCCGTAAAACCACTGGGCATGGTTTTGACTTCGCTTTTGAGATAGGCTACTTCTTCTACTAAGCCTTCAGAGCTAAATAGCGAGAACTGCTGCGAGGCATCGCTGACCAAGCTGCCGCCTTGGGTACGCATTTGTTTAGTGAAGTCATTGAGATGCTCCATTTTACCAACCATCAATAGATAAAAAGGATGACCTTTGGCTAGAGTGGTGGCTTGGTACGGATAGGGTGCGGTGCTGTTCGGCGGATAGATCGAGCCATCAAATTCGCTTTTGAAGCCCCAGATGGCTACTCCGTAACCGGGGATCTTGAGATAGTTGTCTACTAGTTTTTTAGTGGCCTGTTTGGTATCGCCATCATCTTGCTGTAAGTCGGTCACAATCATCACCAACTTTTCGGTTTTGGGGGCGCTAGATTCTAAAACATCGGCAATTTTGTTGGTTTTGCCGGTGTAAAATGCCGGGGTTTTAGACTGTTGAAAGCCTGCTCGATCGAGCTTTTTCACAGTTTCATCAAAGCGGACATACTCAACTTGTCCGGGGTTGACGAGGCTAATGTTGTCTAAAATTTCTAAAACTTTGCCGTAGCGGGCACCGCTATTCTTGACAAAGCCAGCCATAGAAGCCGAGCCATCGATCGCTAGGCTGACCAGATACTTACCGCCCGCGTTCTCAGTTTTGGCGGCAAGCTGGCAAGGTAAGCCTATTTGTTTGCCACTGGCGCTTTTTCCTTCGGTGATGCCTACTGCTTCCTGCCCAACAGGCTTACAGCCGTTCAGGACAACTGCTACAATTATCAAGATTAAGAACTGCGGGGCAGAAAGACGGCTGATGATGGGCAGCATATTTGAGATGAACTGTATGATTATGATAGATTATAGTGTCTGAGTGCTGGGTTTTCCTAAAATTTCTCTTTCCCGTAACTGCAAACACCTCGCGTAAAAAGTTTTCAATACAACATTTTAACAAGAATGATCATTACCACCGCTGAAATTATCCGTCTCTTTGTTTTCCCAATTATGGGATTGTTGTTGATGTTTGTGATCCAGCCAACTCTATACCAGAGCCAAATTATTCGTTTAACTGATGTGACTGTAGAAAAATGGTTGCCAAATGGTTATTATCCTCAGGCTAGCTTGGTATTTGGTTGTGCCATTTTTGCGGCTTTAGCCTGGGTGGTATGGAACACCATGTCTCCACCCGGTGCAATGTCCGTGCGCAAAGGTCGATCGATCGCCTGGTGGATTTTAAGTTTGGTGCCAATTTTAGCCGTAATTGGAGCCACTGTTTGGTCACGAAAAGCAGTGCTGGGTGATAAGTTTGGGAGCGATGTGGCCACTTTATCTCTGGTGGCTTTATTTAGCTTAGATATTTTGTTTTTGTATTGGTTGACCACCGCCACGACCACACCGGGCAATGCGCGAGATTTGCCGCCCGGAGCGAGGTTACTTGGTCGATAGCTTTTTGTGGGAGCTAAATCCGCATGAGATAATGTAGATGGACTTGTCGGAGGAAAGCATGACGAACCAACCTATTTCCTGTCTCAACTATATTGGAGGCCAATGGCAAGCCGCAAATAACGGCGGACAGATCGAAAGCCATAACCCAGCCCAATGGAACGAAATTGTAGCGATCGCCACCAGCTCTGATCATACGGACGTAGACTTAGCCGTTCAGGCTGCCCGAGCAGCCTATCGGCGTTGGCGATTAGTGCCTGCCCCGGCACGAGCCGAAAAACTATTTCGGGTGGGGGAATTATTACAGCAGCGCAAAGAAGAGTTAGCAACGCTGATGAGTCGGGAGATGGGCAAGCCGATCGCCGAAGCCCGAGGCGATGTGCAAGAAGGAATTGACTGTGCTTTCTACTACGCTGGTGAGGGGCGGCGGTTATTTGGCCAAACCATGCCATCAGAGTTAAGCAACAAATTTGCGATGACGGTGCGGATGCCGATCGGAGTTTGTGCCCTAATTACGCCTTGGAATTTTCCGGTGGCAATTCCTTGCTGGAAATCGCTGCCTGCTCTGGTCTGCGGTAATACCATTATCTTGAAGCCCGCGAAAGATACCCCAGCCTGTGCCTCGCTGCTGTTTGAAATTTTTGCCGCCGCCGAGTTTCCGCCGGGAGTGGTGAATCTGCTGCAAGGTTCTGGAGAAGTGATTGGCTCTGCTTTAGCGGAACACCCCGGCGTTGATCTACTCTCGCTAACCGGTTCTTCGGCCACCGGGGCGAAGGTAGCAGAAATTTGTGGCCGCACCCATAAGCGGCTATGTTTAGAATTAGGGGGTAAGAATGCCCAAATAGTGATGGAAGATGCCAACTTAGAACTGGCTTTGGAGGGGGCATTATGGGGGGCTTTTGGCACGACAGGACAGCGTTGCACGGCCACCAGTCGCCTGTTGTTACATAGCGATATTAAGGCTGAGTTCACCGCGCGATTGTTAGAGCGGACTAAACAGTTAAAAATTGGGGCGGGCATTGAACCCAGCAACGAAATTGGCCCTTTGGTCAATCCGGCACAATTGGAACGGGTCAAGGCTTATATCGATATTGCGCGGAATGAAGGTGCCCAGATTTTGATTGGTGGAACGGCGATCGATAACAAAGAGCAGGGCTGTTTCTTTCAACCAACGATTTTAGACGGGGTGACTCCGACGATGCGGGTAGCTAGGGAAGAAATTTTTGGGCCAGTGGTAGTGCTGATCGAAGTTACTTCTTTTGAAGAGGCGATCGAGATTCTCAATGACACTTCCTATGGTCTATCTTCATCGGTTTACACTCAAGATATCAATCGAGCTTTTCAGGCGATGCGCGATATCGAAGCGGGTATTACCTATATCAATGGCCCGACGATCGGAGCCGAGGTGCATTTACCTTTTGGTGGGGTGAAGCAAACTGGCAACGGGCATCGAGAAGCCGGAAATGCGGCACTGGATGTTTTCTCCGATTGGAAGAGTGTTTATATTGATTTTTCGGGCAAGTTACAGCGGGCGCAAATCGACAATCGTTAAATCTGTAGTTTTCGTGACTATTATGGTGCAGTTGTTAAGCTAGAAGTAAGGACAGTTGACCATTTGGAGGCATCGTCCATGGAAACGGCTTTCTCTTTACCCCGCAGCCCTAAACTGCACACCAATCTGCCTGGGCCAAAGGCTGCGGCGCTCATTCTGCGCGATCGGGCGGTTACTTCTCCTTCCTATACTCGCGGTTATCCTCTGGTGGCTGCCAAAGGAGATGGCTGCATGATTGAAGATGTCGATGGCAATGTTTTTCTGGATCTGACGGCGGGAATTGCTGTCACTAGTACCGGGCATTGTCACCCCAGAGTTGTTGCGGCTATTCAAGCCCAGTCTAGCCAGCTCATCCACATGTCTGGTACTGATTTCTATTATGAGCCGCTGGTAGATCTGGCCGAAAGACTGGCACAGTTAGCCCCTTTTCCTATAAATGATCAGGGCATTCGCGCCAAAGTTTTTTTCTCAAATTCTGGTGCCGAATCTTTAGATGGGGCTTTGAAGTTGGCACGCTATGCTACCGGTCGATCGCGGGTAATTTCCTTCCTAGGAGCTTTTCATGGGCGCACCTATGGCGCGATGTCTCTGACAGGATCAAAAGCGGTGCAATGCCATGGTTTTAGTCCGCTGGTGCCGGGAGTTACTCATATTCCCTATAGTCATGCGGGGTTAGACTACCTAGAAACATCGTTATTTTCTACTGTAGTTCCGCCCTCAGAAGTTGCCGCAATTGTAGTTGAAGCTATTCAGGGCGAAGGTGGCTACATTGTGCCGGAGGATGGTTTTTTAGCCCGAATTCGTCAAATCTGCGATCAACATGGAATTCTGATGGTGGTAGATGAAGTGCAGTCGGGGATGGGTCGTACCGGTAAGCTGTTTGCGATCGAGCATTGGCATGTGCAACCCGATATTGTCACTATTGCCAAGGGCATTGCCAGTGGTTTACCTCTTGGGGCATTTTTGGCTCGCCCAGCAATTATGACTTGGCCGCCCGGTTCTCATGCCACTACGTTTGGTGGTAATCCGGTGGCCTGTGCGGCGGCCAATGTCACATTGGATTTACTTCAGGAGGAATTGATGGATAATGCTCTGCTGCGGGGCGCAGAATTGCAGGAGGGCTTAAGGCAACTGGCCAGTCAATTTCCTGGTCTATCACTGCCGCGCGGTAAGGGATTAATGGTAGGCATAGATATTTTAGATGCCGAGGGACAGCTATCGGCCAAGCGTCGTGATGCCATTGTGGATCAGGCTTTTTATCAGGGTTTGCTGCTGCTGGGCTGCGGCAAGGCGGCTATTCGCTTTTGTCCGCCCCTGGTGATTGATGCTGACCAAATTCAAACGGCTCTGAAGATTTTGGCTACAGTTTTAGCTAAAAATCCTGCGTGAGCGATGTTTTTTCAAGGAGCTTTTATGAAACCCGCAGAAATTGCCCAACAGCTTTGGGATTTATTATGGCAAGACTACCGCGATCGAGTGACCTATGCCCGCATTTACCAGCAGATGATTACAGAAGCTGGCGGATCGATCGCTAACGACCATATTGCTTTTCGGACTCTGCGTTTAACTGTTGATCAACATGGCCACAGTATGCAGCTTGGCATTCCTTATTTAGCTAAAATCGCGGAAGCTCTGGGCTATCGGCAAGCTGGGGAATATCATTTTCCCGAACAGTTTCTTTATGCTCATCACTACGCTCACCCTGATCAAGATAGCTATGATCTGCCTAAGCTGTTTATTAGTGAGTTAATTGTGGATGACTTGCCAAAAAACGCGGCGGCTGTGATTAAAGAGACTGTACAGAGTAGTGATTTTTCCTGGTATCCCGATATGCCGCTGGAATCAATGAAGACATGCGATCGACAGGCTTTACTGACTACATTGGCTCACTTATTCGATCGTCCTTGGCAACCGCCGCAGCAGTCTGCGGTAGAGCAGGTAAATGCTGTTAGTCAATATGGTGCTTGGGTGTTGCTCTATGGCTATGCTGTGAACCATTTTACGGGCTATGTGAATCGTCACCAAGCTGCTAAATATCAAACTATTGACCAAACGATTGCCGGGTTAATTAATCTGGGGGTGCCCATGAAGTCATCGATCGAAGGCAGCATCGAGAGCGGTCTTTGCCAAACTGCCACTCAAGCAGCGATCGGGCAAGCCTGGGTAAAAGATGATACCGGCCACCTCATCCAAATTCCTTGGCCTTATGCTTACTACGAAATTGCCGAACGTCATCAAATTAAAGACTTAGCGGGTAACTTGGTGCTGTTTGGAGGATTCTTGAGTGCTCAAGCCAAACAATTATTTGAAATGACCCGGCGCTAAACCTTCATGTTAAAGGAGCTACTGTGTAAAGATATTGAATTTAGAGTCGATCGATTTTCGGAGTTTTCTGGAATGTTATTAAGTGTTTTGAAACCTAAGGGCTTGATTGAGTTGATTTTACAAACAAAAAAAGAGGCTCAACACCTCTTTTCTTTTTGATGATTTCTTGATTTACTGTAAGCCAGTATTCATACCGGGCTTACCAGTAGCCAATTCTACCTTCACGATCTTGCCGCCCATTTTCATAATGCGCTGCTGTTCACGAAACCAATTATCGTAAGGAACTAACTTAGTGAAATAAGTATTTTGTAGTTCGCGCTGAGTGCGAGTCCGTGACAGGCTTGGCACACAGGCAGTAACTTTGAACATCCGCATATTGGAATTTCTCCGAAAGCTATTTAAAATATCATTGCCCAGATACTTCAAAGTCCGGGAAATTAAGAATCAGCATTAGCGCTTCGCAACCGACCTAAGTTTAGATTGGCTCTCGCAGAGCTAGCACCCACTCCCAACTTCCCGGACTCCAAATTAACCCGTTCTAAGCTGAGATTAACCCAAGCCAGAGCAGATATAGTCGAAATAAACGCCCATTTCCTTACCGGCATCAGCGCCAACTAAGCTAGCAGTTACTTCTTTCATAGCTTGAATAGCTTGAGAAGTAGCAGCAACAGGAACTCCTAAAGAGTTGTAAGTTTCTTTCAAACCGTTTAATACGCGCTCATCCAAGATGGAAGGGTCGCCAGCTAACATAGCATAGGTCGAATAGCGCAGGTAGTAGTCCAAGTCACGAATACAAGCAGCATAGCGGCGAGTAGTGTACATGTTGCCACCGGGACGAGTGATGTCCGAGTAAAGCAAAGATTTAGCGACAGCTTCTTTAACAATAGTGGCAGCATTTGCACTGATCGTGCCAGCAGCACGTACTCGCAGTTCGCCAGTACCAAAGTAAGCTTTAAGCTTGTTTAGTGAGTTTGAATCCAGGTACTTGCCCTGAACGTCCGAAGAGTTGATTACAGAGGTGATTGCGTCTTGCATTGTTTAAATTCCTTAACTGTTAACTTGATTGTTGAAGCCTCAGGGGTGTTAATCGAACGATTAACCCATTGCGCCGATTAGATAATCGAAGTAAGCACCTGCTTCAGCAGCGTCTTCACCAGACATCATGGCTACAGCAGCATCTTTCATTGCACGGATGCCGCTAGCAACTGCGTCAATTGGGGTGCCCAAAGACTTATACATTTCGCGCACGCCTACCACACCGATTTCTTCGATCGGGGTAACATCGCCAGCTACTACTCCGTAAGTAATCAAACGTAGGTAGTAGTCCATGTCACGCAAGCAAGTTGCAGTCATTTCTTCGCCGTAAGCGTTTCCACCAGGAGAAACCACATCAGGACGTTGTTGGAACAGTTTGTTACCAGCTTCTTTAACCAGACGTTCACGTGAATCAGTCAAAGTTTGAGCGATTCTGAGGCGACGTTCGCCAGAAGTTACAAAAGACTTGATCCGGTCGAGTTCGCCGGGGCTTAGGTAACGGGCTTCAGCGTCAGCATTGACGATCGCTTTGGTGACGATACTCATTATTGTGTATTACTCCAAAAAAAATTTATAAACCAGATATGAATATATAACTGGCTTTACCAAGTTAAACTATAGCGCCGAGTCTGTGAAAAAACACGATCAATTTGCCTAAAGTTTTATATCCTTAGGGCAAGCTTCGCGAACGAAACATCGACTGTGGGGATCTCGGTAAGGTCGGCTACCTTCAAAATGTATTTTCGGGCATTGGTGAGTAATTCCGAAGAAACTCGTAACAGTTCGTAATAAAGCGCAATTTTGGGCGCTGTCTTCCGGCTGAATTCACTAGTCTATTGGTTGGTGACTGGCTAGCTCATTTTTTGTGATGAACTTAATAAAAATAACTTTTGAAGATTTCTGATTTCTGTTCGATCGCTCTGGTATGCTGGTTGTTCATGATCATCGCCACATCGCCTTCAATGACATTAGATTGGATTAGTCCGGCTGCTCGGGTTCGCAATTTGCCGCAGTATGTATTTGCGCGGTTAGATGAACTCAAGACAAGTGCCCGTAAGCAGGGCATTGACCTCATCGACTTAGGAATGGGCAACCCTGATGGAGCTGCCCATGGGTCGGTAATTGCTGCGGCCAAAAAAGCCCTAGATGATCCCAATATTCACGGATACCCGCCCTTTGAGGGAGTAGGCAGTTTTCGACGCACGGTGGCTGAGTGGTATCACCGTCGGTACGGCGTGACCTTAAACCCTGAGAACGAAGCCTTGCCCCTAATGGGTTCCAAAGAAGGGTTGGCGCATTTGGCCATGGCCTTTTTAGATCCAGGGGATGTGGTGCTGGTACCCAACCCTGCTTATCCGGTGCATTTTCGCGGACCATTGATTGCTGGTGCCGAGATTCACGAAATGTTGCTGACGGCCGAGAATGATTGGGTGATTGACCTCAGCAAAATTCCAGAAGACGTGGCGCGGCGGGCAAAGATGTTGTTTTTCAACTATCCTAGCAACCCCACCGGGGCAACGGCACCTCGGGAGTTTTATGAAGAAATTGTGGCTTTTGCTCACAAGTACGAAATTATTTTGGTGCATGATCTCTGCTATGCCGAGCTGGCCTTTGATGGTTATCAGCCCACTAGTCTGTTAGAAATCCCTGGTGCCAAGGAGATCGGCGTGGAGTTTCACACTATGTCTAAGACCTATAACATGGCCGGTTGGCGGATTGGGTTTGTGGTGGGAAATTCCCAAATTATTCAGGGGCTACGCACTCTCAAGACCAATTTAGATTACGGCATCTTTGCTGCTCTCCAGTCGGCGGCTGAAACTGCACTGAATTTACCCGATTCTTATGTGTCGGAAGTGCAAAACCGTTACAAAGAAAGAAGAGACTTTGTGATTGCAGGCATGGCAGAGCTGGGCTGGAATATCACTAAGACCAAAGCCACTATGTATTTGTGGATTGCTTGTCCACCGGGAATTGGTTCTACCGAGTTTGCCTTGAAGGTGCTGAGCGAAACTGGGGTGGTGCTGACACCGGGGAATGCTTTTGGTACCGGTGGCGAGGGCTATGTGCGGATGAGCCTGATTGCCGACTGCGATCGCCTAGGTGAAGCAATTCAACGCCTCAAGAGTGCTGGGATTACCTACGACTCCTTCCAGTAAAATGAGTAAGCCTCAGGTTCTGATCCAATCTATGTTTTGCACTGCTTACTTAAGAAAATTATGAGCGAAACCATTTTTAGCAAAATTATCCGCCGGGAGATTCCTGCTGACATTGTTTACGAAGATGACCTGATTTTGGCTTTTCGGGATATTCAGCCTCAAGCACCTATCCACATATTAGTAATTCCCAAGCAGCCGATCGAGTCGATTTCTACCGTCACCCCTGCCGACCAAGCTGTTCTGGGGCACTTAATGGTTAAAATTCAGCAGATTGCGGCTGAAGCAGAGCTGGTGAATGGCTATCGAGTGGTGACTAACATTGGTGCCGATGGCGGCCAGACTGTCTCTCATTTGCATTTTCATATTCTTGGTCAGCGCCAAATGGCTTGGCCACCGGGTTAGCAGCTATTTATATCTCAAAGGGAAAAAATAATTCTTATTTCCTCTTTACAAAGCTAAATAAGTGTTCTAATATGAAGACATGAGCGCAAGCCCATATCTCGAACCTTAAAAATTCATAGCAATCATAAGCAAAATGACAACTACTTTACAACGTCGCGAAAGCGCCAACGTATGGGATCGTTTTTGCGGATGGGTAACATCAACTGAGAACCGCCTTTATGTAGGCTGGTTTGGCGTCTTGATGATTCCTACTCTTCTTTCCGCAACTATCTGTTTCATCGTCGCCTTCATCGCTGCTCCTCCCGTAGACATCGATGGTATCCGTGAGCCTGTAGCTGGTTCATTGATGTATGGCAACAACATCATCTCTGGTGCTGTTATTCCCTCCTCCAATGCAATTGGTCTTCACTTCTACCCAATCTGGGAAGCTGCTTCCTTAGACGAGTGGTTGTACAACGGCGGCCCTTACCAACTAGTAGTATTCCACTTCTTGATCGGAATCTTCTGCTACATGGGTCGTGAGTGGGAACTTTCCTACCGTCTAGGTATGCGTCCTTGGATCTGTGTTGCTTACTCTGCTCCAGTAGCAGCAGCAACCGCAGTATTCTTGATCTACCCAATCGGTCAAGGTTCTTTCTCTGACGGTATGCCTTTGGGTATCAGCGGAACTTTCAACTTCATGATCGTATTCCAAGCTGAGCACAACATCTTAATGCACCCATTCCACATGTTGGGAGTAGCTGGTGTATTCGGTGGTTCCTTGTTCTCCGCTATGCACGGTTCTTTGGTAACTTCTTCTTTGGTTCGTGAAACAACTGAAGTTGAGTCCTTAAACTACGGCTACAAGTTCGGTCAAGAAGGCGAAACTTACAACATCGTTGCAGCTCATGGCTACTTCGGTCGTTTGATTTTCCAATATGCTTCTTTCAACAACTCTCGCTCTTTGCACTTCTTGTTAGGTGCATGGCCTGTAGTTGGAATCTGGTTCACTGCTCTGGGCGTAAGCACCATGGCTTTCAACCTCAACGGTTTCAACTTCAACTCTTCGGTAATTGACACTCAAGGTCGCGTTATCAACACCTGGGCTGACATTATCAACCGTGCCAACTTAGGTATGGAAGTAATGCACGAGCGCAACGCTCACAACTTCCCCTTGGACTTGGCTGCTGGCGAAGCAACTCCTGTAGCTTTGACTGCTCCTTCCATCAACGGTTAATTTTTAACTCTTGATGCAAAAGACCCCTCGAAAGAGGGGTTTTTTGTTGGCCAATTAATTTGCTCATTTTAATTGCAGTCATCAATTTTCTTTTGCTCCGGGTCGATCTTCACGAATTTCGCTACCCACTGAAGGGTCGAAGCTTACCATTAAAGGTGTTGGGATGCGGTGGAGTGAAGATGGCTTCAATCACCTACTTTATTTGAGGCTTGATTGGGTTAACCAACGCTTTGATTCACTATTTCCCCATGTTTTCAATGGGCAAATTGACCCCTCTCACAACCCCTAAATGCGCCCGATGCTTTTCTTTGCTGTAATTTACCATGGGCGATCGCTGTGCTTGAAACGTGACTGACCGAGATGAATCTTTGCTCTTAAGGCTAAAATAGAAATAGCAAAATTATTAAGATTCTGTATGTCTCATTCTAGATTTAGCCCGGAAGAAGTTGCTCGGCGAGGCAAGGAACTCTACGCAAAAATTATTCGCGCCCAAGTAGAGACTGATGAGAATATTGGTAAAATTGTATCAATTGATATTGAAACTGGTGAGTATGCGGTGGGTGAAGACCTGTTAATTCCTAGCCGCAGCCTACAAGCGAAACACCCGGATGCAGCTCTTTGGGGAGAAAGGATTGGTTTTGATGCCGTTTATGCGGTTGGCGGCACTTTGAGTGAAACCATCAAATGATTAGAGGGACAATTGACGATCTTCAAGCAAAAATCACGGTGATTTTAAGGCTGCCTCATGGACAAGATATCGAAATTGGATGTGTTGTAGATACTGGATTTGCAGGCTTTTTAACGTTGCTAATCATGGCAGTAGAAAGGCTTGGTTTACCTTATCTAATTAACATCGATTAGTGGCCTGGGCTGCTAAATGTGCTTGTACCACCATAGCAAAAGGGTTATGACTGGCTTCTAGTTCCTCCTTGCGCTTTTTCTAGTCTACCAGCTTCACGATGGGAAAGTGAAAATGTACGCCACAGCCCAATGTTTCTTCGCCGAAAGTTTGTGGTCGCCAATTTTTATCGGTGTCTCCCAAGACTGCGAAGCTAGCCACTTTTCGCCGAAATTTGTCGCGCAATCGGGCGAAGTAGATAAAGACCCGTTCGCTAAATTCGTTTTCTTTTTGGTTCTTCTTGAAAAGGTGCTCCACTTGGGGAAACCCCAAGACCGCACTTTTCGCTGAATTTCGACGTGAGCAACAATCCATTTCTCTTTGCCGCTTTTTAAATATACTTTGACTAATTTATCGATGATACGCTTGCCGGTGTTTGCTTCTAGAGTGATCTGTTGCAGTTCTGCATCTAGGAAATCAAAGCCTCGCTCCCAATCGATTTGGCTGTAGGCTTCGGGGAAGAAGAATGCCATGAATTGGGGAAAGTAGGATTTTAGGATTTGCTTCCAGGGGGTATTACCAACACAAATTCATCCCTAGTATTGATAGGTGTTATCCAATGACAATACTTTCTTACATTTGATTGGTTTTCTTGTTCGAGTTTGGAATTAGTTTCTTTTAATCCTTTCTGAACTATATTATAGTGTTCAGAATAATTTAGAACTGTTTTTTGAATAACTTGATGATAAATTACATTAAAGTTACTAAATACATGTATTTCGTTTTTAAAAATGTTTTTTAGTTTAATCTTACTTTTGTTATTATACATAATATTTATTACCCATCCATCAACTGATGGGTGAACTCTATCTATCCATATAAAAGCACTAACAGAATCTTTTAGCCAATCGATTTTTTCTTCCTTAATTTGTTGACTAATTCCCATATCGGTAAATGCAGCAATCACCAATGGAAAAGATCCGTCTTTGTATCTTTCAGTTTTTTTAGATATATTTCTGAGAAGTGTTTTTTGAGATATTTCGCGAAAAGCTTCTATACTTATTACTTTAAGATTAGGACGGCCAGTGTTTGATTCCATGAGTTTATATCTGAAATCTAAATCCTTATCTTCATAATCTGTTAACGATCTAGTTGTAAGAATCAATTTTATCTTTTTAGCTATCTCTTTGTTTCTTCTACTATCAAGCTTGCTTAGATCACACTTAATGCATAAAGCACCATCGAAATTTATTTCTTCCAGTTTTTGTATAAGAAGTTTAATTTGAAGTTCTTTAGACTGTGTTTCCTGATCTGAACCAATAAAAGTAGTGAATACTTCTACTATAAATTCAGGATTTACTTCACTTGCATTGACAAACCAGTCTGGGGTTTTAACTTTAGATTGAAAATTGATTTCCTTTTCATATTCTAATGCATATCCATTCTTTTTGAGCAAATATCCCAAAGCTAACTCATTGTAAGTATTAGTTTGTTGCTTTTCTTTATTTCCCCTTTCGATATAGTTAATGTATTCTCCAGAATCTTCGGGAGATTCCAGAAACTTTAATAATTGGAAAAACTCTTCTCTTTGTTCTACACAGTTAGGATGATTTTTTAGCTTTTCCAACCAAAAATCTTTTTTATCAATGGCCATAAATTTTTGATTTCTCTGAGGGTGGAAAATCTTGAGAGTGCTTTGGCTTGACGTATTTTAATATTTACAAGAAAGAGGCTTTGTACAATGTTGTTTTGTATACAAGCCTCTTAATCTATCGAACTCACCGCAAATTAAAGCAAGTACAATAAGATAAACAGAATAATCCAGATGACATCAACGAAGTGCCAATAGATTTCGGCGGCTTCTACCCCAAAGTGACTATCGCTACTGTAGTGGTCAGCGCTTTTAATAGAACGCCATAACACCGCCAACATCAACATCACTCCTACCATAACGTGCAGACCGTGGAAGCCAGTTAACACATAGAAAGTGCTAGCGAACAAATTAGTCCGTAGTCCAAACTCTAAGTGCATGTACTCATAGACTTGGCCACAGAGAAACACTATCCCCATCAGCGCCGTGATGCCAAACCACTTGCGCAGTCCGGCCACATCATTCTTTTTAATTGCCGAATCTGCCTGGTGAATCACCAAACTACTCGAAATCAAAATCACCGTGTTGATTCCTGGCAACAGCAGCTCTAACTTGGGAGTGCCCTCGGGCGGCCACACTGGAGCCACCGCCCGGAAAGTTAAATAAGCTACAAATAGCCCAATAAATAGCGCACTCTCCGCAACCAGAAACATGAACAAACCAAAGATCCGGAGATCGGGGTGCTCTTCATGGCCATGGGCAACGGCTACAGTCTCGGCGGTGCCAGAGATTTGAATGGACTGGTTTTTGTTATCGATCGAACCCTGCATAAAATTCTGGATGGTAAAGGACGTTTAATATTTTGGTTTAACCCGCAACTGTTGCCAATTTCTCTTCTTCTTCTACCCCATAATCATAAGGGCCAGTAGTAAGCACAGGTAACACCTCAAAGTTTTCGATTTCGGGTGGAGAACTAGTCATCCATTCAAAAGTCAAAGCATTCCAAGGATTGTCGGGGGCTTTTTCGCCCTTGAACCAACACCACAAGGCATTAATTAAGAACGGCACCGTGGAAACCGCCAGTAAATAGCTGCCCCAGGTACAAACTTGGTTCAGAGTTTGAAACTCTGGCGCATACATGGCAATCCGGCGGGGCATTCCTTGTAAGCCTAAGATGTGCATCGGTAAGAATGTGACATTGAAACCCACAAAAGTCATCACAAAATGTACTCTGCCCCAGAACTCGCTATACATTCTGCCGATCGCTTTGGGATACCAGTGATAAATTCCCGTAAAGATCCCAAATACCGAGCCGCCAAACAACACATAGTGTAAGTGGGCAACTACAAAGTAAGTATCGTGAACGTGAATATCAAAAGGCACTGCGGCTAGCATTACGCCGCTGATGCCACCAACTACGAAAGTTGATAAGAAACCCATCGCAAACAGCATCGGACTATTGAGGGAAATTTTACCGCCCCACATCGTGGCCAACCAACCAAAGACCTTGATTCCGGTGGGTACGGCAATGATCATTGTAGTGATCATAAAGAACATCCGTAACCAGGCCGGGGTGCCACTGGTAAACATGTGGTGTGCCCAGACAATCAGACCCAAAAAGCTAATAGCTAAGCTGGAATAGGCGATCGCGCCGTAACCGAAAATTGGTTTGCGGGAGTGGATCGGAATAACTTCTGAAATAATGCCAAAGAAGGGCAGCACCATAATATAGACAGCCGGGTGAGAGTAAAACCAAAACATGTGTTGGTAAACTACCGGATGACCGCCGCCAGTGGGGTTAAAGAACGCAGTGCCCGCCAATAGATCAAAGGAGAGCAGAATTAAAGCACCAGCCAAAATCGGTGTAGCGATTAAGATTAAGGCCGAGGTGGCAATCATTGCCCAACAGAACAAGGGCATCTGCATCATCCCCATGCTGGGCACTCGCATTTTGAGAATGGTGGTCATGAAGTTGATCCCACCCAAAATAGAGGAAGTCCCACCTAAGAGCAAACTAAAAATCCAGATGGCTTCGCCCACTTTAGCAGTGGTCAGACTCAATGGCGGATAAGAAGTCCAGCCTGCTTGAGCGGTACCAAAGTAAAAGCTGCCGATTAGCATGATACCGGCTGGTGGCAGCATCCAAAAAGCTACGGCGTTCAGCTTAGGGAATGCCATATCTCGCGCCCCAATCATTAAGGGGATCAAGTAGTTAGCAAAAGCCCCGGTGCCTGCGGGCACGATCCACAAAAAGATCATGATCGTGGCGTGCATGGTAAACATGCTGTTATAGAGCGCCGGATCTACCAAATCGGGATCAGGGGTGGCTAGTTCAGTCCGAATACCTTCGGCTAGTAAGCCGCCCACCAAGTAGAAGAAGAACGACATCACCATATATTGGATGCCGATCACCTTATGGTCGGTATTAAAAGTGAAAAAATCTTGCCAACGACGTTCGCCGTGGCCGTGGCTGGGAGATGCTTGCTCCGCAACGGGTGGGAGGGAAATATTGGCAGTCATGATTTAGCTATCTAGGTGGATGTGGTTTTTGGCTTGTTGATCGCGTACCAACTTAGCGAGCATTTCGGTTCTTACGCCCATTTCACGGGCGTAGGGAGCCAGATACTCATGGGTGGGCATGGTGGCCGGATTCATTGATTCGATAGAAGCTAAGGTACTCTGCATTACTGCCGAGCCGGTGGTTTCAGCAGGCTGGATTTGGCTGGCCACCCAAGCATCGTAGTTCTCTTGAGTTTCTACGATCATGTTAGTGACCATCGAACCATGGTAGCCACCACACAGCTCAGCGCAGCGAATGGGATAGGTGCCAACTTTGTTGGAGGTAAAACGCAGTTGAGTGATTTCACCCGGAATGGTGTCTTGCTTCAAGCGCAGTTGAGGAATCCATAGAGCATGGAGCACATCATTAGCCTTGAGGATGAGTTTGACCTCCTGGTTTACCGGCACATGCAGCTCACCAGCAGTGATGTTGGTGTTGGGGTAGTTGAAAATCCAGGCATATTGCAAACCCGTGACATTCACGTTTACCGCTGCTTCTTTACCCTGACTGGCAGGGGAAGCACCAATACCGCTGGCCGTCATGCCCTCTAGACTTTTCATATCCATTCCAGGCATTTCGGCGGCCATGGCGGAGTTTTTGCCCCCATGCATGGCGTGCATGTCGTTGGCAGCCGAGGGATCGAAGCCGCCCATTTCGCCGTAGATCTCGAAGCTATAAATCGAAATCCACAGGACGATCGCAGCGGGGATCGCTGTCCAGAAAATCTCTAGGGGGATATTCCCTTCGATCGCTGGCCCGTCGGTGGTGTCGCCTTTTTTGCGGCGAAACATGATGGCCGAGTAAACAATGACACCCTGCACAATAATGAACAGACCGGTGGCGATCGCCATCATGGCATTGAAAAGTGCATCAACGTGAGTGGCTTCTTCCGAGGCTGCCACCGGCATCAGACCGTTGTTGTAGCCATACCAAAGGCTTACAACGGTCAGCAGAATCCCGGCAAACAGGGTCAAAATAGAATTTGGAATACTTGTCATGTTTTATAGATACCGTATCGATCAGCTTGAAAAGTTCGCGAATCCAATGCACAGCAAATAAACACATGATCGAATGTCAGTAACACACTAACTCATGTAAACAGAATGCAATGTTTCCGGCATTAATGCTAATCTACCGCAGACTTTTGAAAAACTCTCTTATCTGTTAACAATCTTCAGAATTATTTAACTATCGATCGCTTTGGCGGGGATTCATTGTTGCGATTTGTTAAGAGTTGAATTTACCCCCCACGATCCCCAAGTGAGAGTGCTAGCTTATGATAACTTGCGACCAAAGAAAATCCCTGAGCAGTTTTGTTCTTTACAATTCTGGGCATTCTTGTTAAAAGATTCCATTGATTTTCTTCACTAACTCTCTAGGGAGATACGGTGGAATCTATCAAAAATTACCAGTCGCAGGTAAAAGCCTGCAAAGGTAAAAAACATTGTAGAAATCAGCTATGTCAGATTCCACTTTTACGCCCAATAGTCCGTCCCCAAAATCTTCGAGGGCAGCTTTGCCGATCACCGAAGGTGCAAGCAAAGCTATCGATTCTGCCAGCAAGATTTACCAATTGGTCTGGAAAATTGCCGTAGCCACCTGGCTATTAATGGCTGTGGGTAGTGCTACCAGAGTGATGAACGCCGGTTTGGCTTGCCCTGACTGGCCGCTCTGCTACGGTCAGGCGGTGCCCCTACAACAAATGAACCTACAAGTTTTTTTGGAATGGTTTCACCGTTTAGATGCTGGCTTGATTTTGTTGAGCACTATGGCGCTTTTTGGTCGATCGTGGTGGAGTCGGAAGTCTTTACCAGCTTGGCTGCCAACCATGTCCACCGTGGCGCTACTGCTGATTTTGGCTCAAGCGGCACTGGGTGCCTTTACGGTCACTGAGCTACTGCGATTTGATATTGTCACCGCTCATCTGGGAACCGCATTACTGTTTTTCTCGGTGCTGTTAGTTGTTGGTAGCAGTTTGTCACCAGCAACCGGTGCTAGTAACAAATGGTTAACCGCCTCTGCCGGGATCAGTGCTCTGCTGATTTATGGTCAGAGTTTACTCGGTGCCCTAGTGGGTTCCCAATGGGCTTTGCACCAGTGTTTTGGTAATGACAGACTCTGTGGGGTGATGAATAGCCATCTCTGGGGGGTGATTCCAGCAACTCTTAGCATTTTGCTGTTTTTATTGTTAGTGTGGCGAACTGCGGCTGTGAGTAAGGTGTTACGCCTGCTTGGCGGCGGCGTGGCGCTACTGACCGTTTTACAGATTGCTTTAGGAATAGCGACATTTCGCCTGCATTTGCAGGCAGCGACTCTGACCGTGGCTCATCAATCGATCGGGGCATTACTCCTTGGTACCTTGGTTATTTTTACTACTCTCTCTTGCCGAATGCAGTCTGGCCAAGCTGTTTCAGCTCAGCTTAAATCTGTTTAATTTAAATGGCGAAACCTCTTCACCTCGTCTTGAATGCCCATCTATCTCTCGTTTTAGAGAACGACCAAAATCATGCAAGAAACGCTCAAGAATTCTAACTGGCAAGAAACCGTTCGCAGCTACTATCAACTCACTAAGCCCAGAATTATTCCTCTGCTATTAATTACCACTTCTGCTTCAATGTGGTTGGCAGGCCGGGGCACCGTAGATCCACTGTTGTTGTTGGTAACAAATTTAGGTGGTACTTTGGCGGCGGCTTCTGCCCAGACTTTAAACTGTATCTATGATGGGGATATCGATTATGCCATGGAGCGGACTCGGCATCGTCCGATTCCTTCAGAGCGAGTGCAGTCTAGCCATGCCTTGATTTTTGCGGCGGCTTTGGCAGCCCTGTCTTTTTGGATACTGGTGACTTTCGCTAATTTGGCGGCAGCGCTGTGGACGATGGCGGGGATCGGTTTTTATGTAGTGGTCTATACTCACTTTTTGAAACGTCATACCAGCCAAAATATCGTTATTGGCGGTGCCGCTGGAGCGATTCCGGCTTTGGTGGGCTGGGCTGCGGTGACTGGCCAGGTGAATTTGACGGCTTGGCTGCTATTTGCGATCGTCTTTATTTGGACTCCGCCTCATTTTTGGTCTTTGGCTTTGATGCTGAAAGATGACTATGCCAAGGTGGGAATTCCGATGTTGCCGGTGGTGGCTGGAGCAGAAGAAACTACTAATCAGATTGGACTATATACTTTGCTGTTGGTGCCAACTACTGGTTTATTGGTGTACCCCTTGGGTGTTTCTGGTGCTGTTTATGGTGTTGCGGCGCTCATTTTGGGATTAATGCTGTTTCAACGAGTACAAGAGTTGATGGCTGAACCAGAAAGCCGTGATCGGGCGAAGTCTCTCTTTAAGTTTTCGATTCTTTATCTCATGGTGCTTTGTACGGCGATGGTGGTCGATAGTCTGCCTGCGGTTCAGCAGTTTGATGCGCAGATTTGGCAGGTTGGTCAGAACTTTGCGCTGTCGATAGCTTCGCTTGCGCCTTTGGCGGTCGGTCATTGAGTAATTTTTGCAAGTGTTGAAATAGTCGAGGAACTAACAGCTAAAACAATTACAAAGACTGGGTTAGAAGTATTTCCTCGCTTCTTAATGATTATTCCTGGTTGTTCTTAGAGGATACTTTCTAATGTTTGCAACATATCTTCCGTCGTAAATGGTTTGGTCAAAAAATAACTGACTCCAGATTTTTTGACTATTTCTTGATTGGTTGCCAAACCACTCATTGCCACCAGCTTCACTAGCGGATCAATGCGGCGCAAAGCCCGAATAGTTGATGGGGTATCTAAGTTAGGCATCATCATATCGATCAAGATCACATCGATCTCCTCATGATGTTTGGCATAGAGCGCGATTGCTTCAACTCCATCGCAGGCTTCCAACACGTCATAATTGTATGCCAGTAAAGATTCTTTGGTAATTGAACGAATAGACATTTCATCATCTACCACCAGTACTATTTTCTTCTGGCCATCATATAACTTGTGAACTGATAGCTGCACTTCAGCTTCTGAACTATCTACAGCCGGTAAATATATTTTAAAGCAACTACCTCGCCCCACTTCGCTATAGACATTGATCGCTCCGCCATGAGCTTTCACAATACCGACTACGGTAGACAAACCTAATCCTGTACCGGTTTCTTTGGTGGTGAAAAATGGATCAAAAATACGATCGACTATTTCACGGCTCATCCCAACTCCTGTATCCCCAATAGTAATTACCACATAGGAGCCGATCGCTGGCTGTAAGTGCAGCTTGGCATAAGTTTCATTGATTATAATATTATCGAGCACCACCGATATTTGGCCGCCGTTAGGCATCGCATCTCGGGCGTTCACAGCTAAATTCATTAACACCTGATGAATTTGAGTGGCATCAGCACTTACTAACCATAGTTCCTGACTAGGCAGATCTAAGCTGATATTGATCGATCGAGGAAAAGTTTGTCTAGCGACACTAATAATTTCAGTGACAATATGCCGCACCTGTAAAACTGTGCGTTCACCATCTACACCTCTGGCAAAAGTCAGAATTTGCTTGACTAGGTTACTCCCGCGCTTAGAGCTATCGACCAACATGTTTAAGAGTCGCTGATTGCGCTCATCTAAATTCTTCAGAGTATGGGGTAAAAGCTGAGCTGCACCCAGAATGGGCGTGAGGACATTGTTTAAATCATGGGCAATGCCGCTGGCCAAAGTCCCTAGGCTTTCTAACCTTTGAGCGCGGAGAAACTGCTGCTCTAGCAGTTGCTTATCAGTAACATCGGTATCAACGCTCAGAATCGATCGGGGATGACCGGTTTCGTCACGCACTAAAGTCCAGCGGCTCTGAATTACTACTTTTTGACCAGCTTTTGTAATCTTTTGTAGTTCCCCTTGCCAAGATCCGGTAGATATTACTGTGGCTAGAGCCTCTGCTACAATTGGCTGTGATGAATCATTGGGATAAAAGAGCTGACTGGTAGATTGACCGATCGCTTCTGCCGATGACCATCCATAAATAGATTCTGCGCCTTTGTTCCAAAATTGAATGTGATGCTGTAAGTCGCGCACGATGATTGCATCGGTGGCGATATCTAGCAGCGCGGCTTGTTCCTGGATTTTCTGCTCTGCGGCTTTGCGATCGCTGATATCTCGCCCTTCTGGAATTAGCATAATGACTTTGCCAGTTTCATCGGTAATAGGGCTGAGGGAAAAATCTACAATAATAAAAGAACCATCAGCCAAAAAATGCTTGGCTTCAAATCTGATCAAATGACCTTGAGCAGCCGCAAGAATTCCTTGTTGTAGTCGCAGTTGCAAGTCAGGTGAGTGAGTCCACCAAAGAGTTGACCAAAATGGTTGACCAATCACATCAGCGGGTGTTGCTCCGATTGCTGCTAGTGCTGTGCGATTAGCTTCTAAAAGAATTCCTTGAGTATCAAGTAAGCCAACAAACTGGAAGGTGCCATCAAATATTGCCCTGAATTTTTGTTCACTTTGCTTGGATGATTCTTCGGCTTGCTTGCGATCAGTAATATCAAAGCGAATCGACAAATACTGAGTTGGCCGACTGTGATCATCTAAAAATGGCACAATAGTAGTAGCTACCCAATAATAGCTACCATCTTTAGCTCTATTTTTAATTTCACCCCGCCACACTTGACCATTAGAAATCTCTGACCAGAGGTGCTCAAAGAAGGCTGGCGGATGATGTCCGGAATTGATCAACTGGTGGGTTTTGCCCAGCAGCTCATCTCTAGAATATTGGGAAATTTGGCAGAACTGCTCATTTACGTAGGTAATCACCCCGCGATGGTCAGTAACGGCAACGATCGCCGATCGATCTAAAGCATATTTTTGAAATTGATATTTATCGATTTCGGCTTGTAGCTCTTGGGTGCGCACAGCTAGTTCAGCAGTTCTGCTCATTACCCGCTGTTCTAAATCATCTTCGATTTGCTGCCTGCGGATCACTTCTAGGCGTAATTCTCGATTACTCTGTTCTAACTCTACTGTTCGCTGAGTCATTTCGGATTGCAGCTTTTCCACCAAGTGGAGCATTTCTAACGGGTTAAGTAATTGTAATAGGTCAGACTGGGTTAAAATCCCCTGCAATTGGCCTTGGGCATTGGTAACTACCAAGCGCCTAATATTTTTAGCCTGCATGATCTGTTGCGCCGACCAGAGAGAATCGGCAGGTTGTAGGCAAAACACGGGGCTACTCATCACGGCCTGTGCGGGCAAGTGCTGTAGATCTAGTTCTAACACCTGAAACTGCACAATGTCTTGCTCTGTCACCATACCCACTGGCAATTTTTGCTCATCGATAATGACGATCGAACTGATGCGATGCTCTGTCATAATTTGCGCAATGTGCAAAATCGAGGTGGCGGCAGTAGCCCAAATCACTTTAGGGTTCATCCCTTCTTGGACAGTTCTAAATTTTAAAAGATTCACCGGCTGCAAAATTTGGCGAATATGCTCTGGAGTAATAATCCCCATAAGCTGCCCATGTTTATTTAGAATGGGCAATAATCTAATTTGCTGCTGTTGAAAAATGCTTAAAACACTGGTCGCCGTATGATGATCTGATAGCATCAAAGTAAATGGCTCTGTCGTCATTACTTCTGATACTTTGATCCCCTCCAGATTTTGTTGACCAGCAGTGAGTCGGACTAAATCGCGCTCAGTAAAAACACCTACCAGTTTATCGGCAGCCACAACTAACACCGAGCTATACGTGGTGTTGATTAATATCTCTGGTAATTTCATCGATGTATTGCTACCGGTGGCTGCATTCGGCAGCAGACATCTTCGCCCTTTGGCCTGACTCATTAAGGCCAGCACCTCGACCAGCGGCATATCAGGATCTACTGTCAATGGCTGTCGATCGATAATTGAGGCCAAGCTGGGTAAATTCTGAAGCAGGTGAGGAGAAGACATAAAAGCACCGGTCAAAGTTTTCTCTACTACAATATTAGTAGCATTTCAGGGGTAAAGTCCTGGTGATCTCTGGCTGATTTTTGGGCGATTTTGTTCGTTTCAATATGTAACATCTCTTCCCAAGAAGAACCTTGTGTGTCACGATCGACAAGTGTTTTTTTATTAATTCTAGCCTATGAAAATTTTGGTGGTTGAGGATGACCCTACAATTTCTTCACTCATCGAGACTATTTTAGAAACCCATAATTACGCTGTAGACTTGGCGATCGATGGGCAAGCGGGTTTGGATTTGAGTGATGCCTATGAGTATGACATGATTTTAATGGATGTCAGCTTACCAAAAAAAGACGGCATCAGCATCTGTCAAGAAATCAGAGCCAGAGGCAATGCTGTGCCAATTCTGCTGCTGACTGGTCTGAATTCTCCCGCTGATCGCACCAGAGGGCTAGATGCTGGAGCCGATGACTATTTGGGTAAGCCGTTTGATCCAGATGAGTTAATGGCCAGAATTCGGGCGCTGCTCCGCCGCAGCACTGCCGTCTCCACCCCAATTTTGACCTGGGATAACCTACAACTTGATCCGGTGAGTGCGACCGTGACATTTGCCGATCGAGTAGTACCTGTCACCCCCAAAGAATACGCCTTGCTAGAGCTGCTGTTGCGCAACAGCAAACGGGTCTTTAGCTGTAACGCGATCTTAGATCATCTCTGGTCTTACGATGGTACGCCGGGTGAAGAAGCAATCCGTACTCACATTAAAGGCTTGCGTCAAAAGCTCAAAAAAGCTGGAGCCGCCGCAGATTTTATTGAGACAGTCTATGGCATTGGCTATCGACTCAAACCAGTAATTTCACCAACCACAGTGCTGCTAACTGATGCCTGGGAAAAATTCAAGGGGCAAGTATATGAGCAAGTTGCCGTGTTAGAGCAACTGGCCATGAGATTTGTGAGCCAAGATCTCCAGTCTAATTGGCAGGCGATCGGTCAGAATATTGCCCATTCTTTGGCTGGTTCTTTGGGCACCTTTGGCTTTTCGCTCAGCTCTGAATTGGCTCGCCAAATTGAAAAGCTGCTGAGTGAAAATCAAGATTTAACTCCCGAACAGGGGCAGTGGCTATTTTCTTTGGTAACGGCGCTACGCGAAGAGTTAAATCAGCCAATAGCGCTCAACGATCTACATAGCTCTGAGCCAGATCAGACTATTGATATTTTCTTGATATCAACCGATCTAGAGCTTAATACAGCGATTCAGTCAATGGCTAGTGACCGGGCGTGGTCAATACAAATTGTGCCCTCGATCGCTATAGCTAAAGGACAACTACAAAACCACCGTACTCGCAGCATCTTATTAGCCGCAGTCGCCGAACCAGAGGAGATTTTGCGTTTATTGGTAGATGTAAATAAACAAGTGCCGCCAGTACCAGTGATTGCTCTGACTAATTTTGATCACTTAGATCAAACAGTGACTCAGCTAGGTACTTATATTGTGATTGACTCTACTAATGCTGCTGATATTATGGAGGCGATTGCTGGGGCGATCGAGGCGGCAGAATCTAGTCAAACTCACGTATTAGTAATTGATGATGATTTGAAAATTTTAGCTGTTTTACAAGCGCTGCTCACCCCTTGGGGCTTTAGAGTAACTACCCTATCTGATCCAAGAGCAATCTGGGAATTGTTGCCGGTAGCTAAGCCAGATTTATTAATTTTAGATATCGAAATGCCGATCATGAATGGGTTAGATCTATGTCAAGCTATTCGTAATCATCCAGATTGGTCTGCTCTGCCCATTATCTTTTTGACGGCCTATTCCGAAGCAAGCTTAATTCAACAGGTGTTTGCGATCGGGGCTAATGATTTTGTCAACAAGCCCATAGTAGGGCCAGAAATTATCTCCCGAATTGGTAACTTAATGGAGCGCCAGCAGGTGCAGAGATTAAAAGCCGCTGAACGGCACCGCCTTGACGATCATCAGGCCAAATCCTTGGTTCAGGATCAAATTCAGGTGGCTTTAGCCGCGATCGATCATGCTCTACAATCTTTACAAGAGCACCAGGCTCAAGACCAAGCCAGTCTACAAATGCTGCAACAGGCTGGTGAGCAAGTCGATCGATTACAAAAATTGTTCCTGAAACTTGATGTTTAAGTCTTCAAAGCAGAGCATGTTAGCCATTGATTGTGGACTACAGAACACACCAATGAATGCTGCGATTTTGGTGATTGGGGGCGGGGGCTGCCGATCAAAATTATCTAATCTGGTGCTTCGATCGATTTTCCTCACAAGTTCCTTGGATTTACTCTGTATATTGACAGGTATCGCTCGCAGTATCCAAGGTTGCCATATGCCGATCGCGAACAATCGTAAATCTGATAAATTACATTCATCGATCCCCACCGGATTAATTTTTATCACCTGGGCAGTATTGATGTTGGTCTGGCCACATGAACACTATGCTCGGAAGTCTTACAGTGAATTCATTCAGCAGGTAGAAGCGGGAGATGTAGCGAAAGCTACAATTGATGATCAAGAAATTCGCTACGAGCTAAAAACAGCCCCAGCTACCACCAAAGATTCTCCAGCCAAGAATATTTTTATCACCAGAAAACTGCCAGAAGATCCTGGACTCGCGCAAATTCTGCGCAATCATCGGGTTGAGCACTCCGCCACAGTTCCGAGTCCGTTTAATGGTTTGTGGGCAGTTTTAAGCTGGGTGGGTATACCGCTGTTATTTTTGATACTTTGGTCGAGACTCACCAGTGGTAATCGAGCTAGTGGTTTAGGAATGCTGGGCATTGGCGATAGTCATGCCAAGGCTTATAGTGCCGGTGATACTGGTGTTACCTTCAACGATGTGGCGGGGATCGACGAAGCCAAGGCCGAACTTCAAGAAATTGTAGACTTCTTGAAACATGCCGAAAAATACGTCAAATTAGGAGCCAAGATTCCCAAAGGCGTATTATTAGTTGGCCCTCCAGGCACCGGTAAAACCCTCTTGGCCAGGGCGATCGCTGGTGAAGCCGGAGTACCATTTTTTAGTATTTCTGGCTCAGAATTTATTGAGATGTTTGTGGGGGTGGGTGCTGCGCGAGTGCGGGGATTATTTGAACAAGCCAAACAGCAGGCACCCTGTATTGTATTTATCGATGAGTTAGATGCTTTGGGTAAATCTAGAGCAAGCGTTAATTCGATTGGTGGCAACGACGAACGAGAACAGACCCTCAATCAACTCTTATCAGAAATGGATGGTTTTGCCGCCAATACCGGCGTAATTTTGCTCTCGGCCACCAACCGCCCAGAGGTATTAGACCCAGCCTTACTGCGCCCCGGTCGCTTCGATCGACAAATTGTAGTCGATCGCCCTGATAAGCTTGGGCGACAGGCCATTTTACTAGTCCATGTGCGCCAGGTGAAGCTGGCTGCCGATGTGGATTTGTTGAAAATCGCCGCTCGGACTCCCGGTTTTGCTGGAGCCGACTTGGCTAATTTAATTAATGAAGCTGCGCTGTTGGCGGCTCGGCACAATCAAGAAGCTGTCGCAATGGCAGATTTTGAGGCAGCAATCGAGCGCCTCTTGGCCGGACTAGAGAAAAAATCGCGGGTCTTAAATGACCTCGAAAAAGAAACCGTGGCCTACCACGAAGTCGGCCATGCGATCGTTGGCTCCTTAATGCCGGGAGCAGGATCGATCGAAAAAATCTCGATCGTGCCTCGGGGCATGGGCGCTTTGGGTTACACCTTACAACTACCCCAAGAAGATCGATTTTTGATGATAGAAGACGAGCTGCGAGGGCAAATCGCGATCCTGTTGGGCGGTCGATCGGCAGAGGAGTTAATTATGAGAAAAGTCTCTACTGGCGCTAGTGACGATATTCAAAAAGCCACCGATTTAGCCGATCGCTATGTTTCGATTTATGGCATGAGTAAACAGCTTGGACCAATGGCTTTTGACCGTTCTGCCAACCAGTTTCTGGGTGGCTATAGTCCCCGCCGTCCCCTGAGTCCCCAAGTAGAGGCCACCATCGATCGAGGCATTAAAAACCTGATTGACCACGCTCACCACGCGGCTCAAGAAATTTTAGCTCACAATGAACCGCTGTTGCGGCAGATGGCTGGGATACTGCAAGAGCAAGAAATTTTGGAAGGTCAAGAGTTACATGCTTATCTCCAGCAAGTCCAAAAGCCACCGCTACTAGATCAGTGGCTGCAAACCGGTGAGCTGGAGGTCAATTATCCGATTAATGCTCAGTTTCCGGTAACGAGCAACAGTCACAATCAATCTAGCTACGAATATTCATATTCATAAAATCAGGAATAAAAATCATGAAATCTATTGCCGATTTTTTTAGCTCTAAGTATCAAGCGCTGCAAAGCGAAGTAGCACCCGTAAAATTTTCTGAATACTGGGCTAGTACTCTGCATTTTTGGGGCAGAGCTTGGTGGATTGAGATTTCTACCAACCAACCTAGCTGCCTTTATTATTTTGGACCTTTCGCCAATAGTAAAGAAGCCGAGCAGCTCATGGCTGGCTACGTTGAAGACCTGGAGAGTGAATCTGCCCAAGGAATTCAGGCTCAAATTAAACGCTGTAAACCCGATAAGCTCACGATCGAGGGAGGAAATGGGCAGCATGACTCCAAATTAGCTTATGCACTATAAATTTCCAACAAAAACAAGAGAGGAACAGCTATGTTAGATATCGATGAAATGAGTTCTACAGAAATCTATGATTTGTTGCGGGAAGTAGGCTATGGTCACTTAGGCTTCATCCATAACGGAAAACCTTGCGTGATGCCGATGCACTACTATCTAGAAGATCAAGATATTTATCTGTTTACCACCGAAGGGATGAAAACCCATGATATAGATCTCATGCCAGAAATTTGCCTTCAGGTTGAACAGGTGGTGAATGATCCTTTGCATTGGCGCAGTGTAATTGTGATGGGGCAAGCCCAGCGTTTGACTGAAAAAGTAGAGTTCGATCGGGCAATGGGAATCATCAAAGCCAAAAATCCTACTCTTTCGCCCGCAGTGAATCGCACCTGGATAGATTCTTGGGGACGGGCAGAAATAATCGCTATTTATCGTATTTCTCCAGGAGAGATGAGTGGCCGCACTACTGATGGAGTTAGTAGTAAGATAGCCGTTGAAGCTTGATGACAACGGCGATTTCAGATCAGAAAAGATCTAAACTATTGCAGTATTTAAAGGAGCGCGAGAATAAGCAATTATTTTGGCTACTAGAGTGATACAATACATTCAATGTAACAACTCCACTATTTTATGCTTTGTCGAAAATCTTGTATAGTGCTGGGTGCATTTTGCACGTTGTTTCTACCTAGCCCAGCCTCAGCCTATTCCGTCATGGAAAAGGTGGTAAAGACAGGTGTGCTCACGGTAGGTACTAGTAAAGATGCATTTCCCTTTGCTTACAAAGATAGCAAGGGGCGCTTAACCGGATATTCGGTGGATATGTTAACCCTCATTCAAAAACAGCTTGAAAAACAGTTGAAGCGTCCAGTGCGGATGGAGTTAGTTACTCTCGCTCCTGCCGATCGGATACCTAAATTAAAAAGTGGAGCAGTAGATATTGTCTGTGATGCCGCTAGCTTTACCTGGGAGCGCAATCGTGACGTAGATTTTACAGTTAGTTATGCCACCACGGGCACTCAACTAATGGTTCGGACAAGTAATCAAGTTAGAGATATCGGTGCATTGGCTGGTCAAAAAGTTGGTGTAATGCGTTCCACTACTAGCGAAGAGGCTGTGCGTCGTCTCCAGCCACGAGCTAAGGTTATCTTAGTGCAAGATCGGGCAGAAGGCCACCGGCTATTGCAGGAAAATAAAATTACTGCTTTTGCCGACGATCGAATTTTATTAGAAGCCTGGCAGCAAAAAACACCTAATGCCCGCGATTTTCAGATTCTGAGTGCGCCACTATCAAAAGAAGGAATTGCCTGTATGGTGCCAGAAAACAATTCGACATTTTTGGATACTGCCAACTATTCTTTGGTGCGTTTTATGCAAGGTTTTATTAAGGGCAAGCCTGCTTATGTGCAAACCTTTGATCGATGGTTTGGATCACAAAGTGTCCTGCCTTTGTCACGAGATCTGCGCGAGTTGGTGATTGAGAATATGCGGTTGGTGATTGATAACAAGCAAGAAATACCAGACAGTGAATTGTAAAGTAACAAAAGCTGTGAAGCGCCAGGGCTATTTCATTCTATGATAATTGGCACAAGTGGTGCTAGTATTATGGTACAGCAACTTATGGAGTAGTGACAATTTTGAATAACTTAGCAATCATAGAAGCTTTTTTAGATTTACCAGACGC
>JAAFHZ010000024.1 GCA_013297675.1 Synechococcales cyanobacterium bin59.metabat.ball.084
CCAGTCCTTCACTGAATATATCTAGCAAATCAAACTGGAGTGGAATTACTAAGTTGCCGGTGAGATCGATCGCCCCCCATTGATGACCGATACGAACACTGGCTAAACCTTCAGAGAACTTGCCTGTACAATCAAACTGCGGCGGAATAACCATTTCCCCAAGATGGTTAATGAAACCCCACTTATCACTAACTTTCACCTCTGCTAGCCCTTCGCTAAACCAACAGGCACAATCAAATTGCGGCGAAATCACAATGCCAGAAGCGTCAATAAAACCCCAAAGATGGTGATCATCTTGAACAGGCCATAGATATTCAGTCATAACAAGGTTACAAATTGCCAATAATATTTTAACATGATCAAGAGTTAGCAAATCACCAAAAGTGTATTCATGAATATTAAGCAAACAGAAGGTTGGCTAGAAGCTTTAGAACCGATCGCCACAGAAGTAATTTATCTTAGACAAGACTTAAAATCTGAAATGGGTGAGATGAGAGAATACGTCTCTCAACAGTCCCATCTCCAAGACTTATTACAGAAAGAGCTAAGTAACTTCATCAATGTTATGGAGAGTTATTCTCCAACTCAAGGTCGTAAGTCTGTACAAGAAATGAAAAGTATCGTTGAACAGATTAGCCTTAAGACCAAGCAAATCCAAACAGCGCTGCCCGAAGAAAAAATTTCTGAGATGCATATTAAGTTGGGAAAACTCGACAGCGCAATTTCTCAGCTCCAAAAAGAAGTTCATCAACAAAGCCTGCAACTTGCCGATTTCCCTAGTTGGAAACTAGTTATTCAAATGGCTTTTTTACTTGCTTTCTTGATGTCAGCTTCAATGTTTGGCTCATATTATCTAATGATACCGAGCAATAACTCTTTAGAGAAAAAGATTGATCAAGTGAACAATCGCAATGAGCAAATTTGGAAAAAAATAAAAAAATAAGGTGTGTATTATTCTGCGCTCTTTACTATGATGAGTTTTTCAGGTTAAGATTTGAATTGGCCATCAGCAAAACTGATAGAGTCTTAGCACATCATTCCCCTTTGATTTGACAGTACAATAGCTTTATAATTAATTAAAAAGGTCTAGTGGAAAATGACCGTGAGTGCCATTATAACCATCGGCTAAATCTGATTGAAAAGACACCAAGCCACCCCGATAATCACCTTGGTAAGTATCAATATATAAGCGGTTCGATCGAGGATTATACTTCAAGTAAACCGATCCACTAATAGTTGGCAATGCTGTTGCTAGATCTGCCGTAATATCATAGCCAAAATATTTAGCATAGCTATGCAATGCCGTTAAGCCTATAGCCTGATCATCAGCACACATCCCGATCGTGTGATAGTCCGCAGCCTCAGTGAGTATCTGTAGCGATTGGCGGATTGCTGCTCGTTGCTCAATGCTGGCACCAGCCCCCAGATCTTGTAATTTACGGAGGGCTTGGTCTGCTTCTGGAATAGTCATAGATTTCTTAATCTCGGGGAGGTGGTGATAAGTAAGTATAACGCCCTAAGCTGCTCTCGTAGTTCTGCATCAGTCGCTGGGATTCTTGGAGGGTGATGCGTTTTTCTTGCAGGGCTTGCTCAGATTTTTTGCGGATATTTTCCATCAAATCTTCTGCGTCATACTGCACATAGCCTACCACTTCCTTCATGGTGTCGCCTTTGACCACATGTTCAATTTGATAGCCTTTAGGGGTGAGTTTGATATGTACTGCGTTAGTATCACCAAAAAGATTGTGCAGATTGCCCATGATTTCTTGATAGGCACCAGCCAGGAATAAACCCAGATAGTAGGGCTTATGCTTTTTCAAAGAATGGAGTTCTAAGACGGGCTTCACATCGCGCAGGTCAATAAATTGGTCGATTTTGCCGTCACTATCACAGGTGAGATCAGCTAGAATGCCCCGCTGGGTCGGTTCTTCGCCGAGGCGATGGATGGGCATAATCGGGAAGAGTTGATCGATCGCCCAGCTATCGGGAGCTGATTGAAATACTGACATATTGACGTAGTAGATCGAAGACATCATTTGCTCCAATTCTTCTAGGTCATCGGGCACATAGTCTTCGTCATTGATGATGTCTAAAATTTTCCGGCAGCAGGCCCAGTAGAACTGCTCGGCGCGGGCGCGTTCAGAGATGCTCAAGTAGCCCAAGTTAAAGCGGTTTAGGGCTTCTTCTTTAAATTGGGTGACATCGTGGTAGGCTTCTTGAAAATTTTCGAGGTTGATGGTGTTGTAGATTTCCCAGAGGTTGCGAATGATGGCGTGTTCATTCTCATTGGGAGGATGGGGAAGTTCACTGCGCACCTCGCTGCTGCCCAAGACATCAAAAATTAAGACAGATTGGTGAGAGACCACAGCTCGACCGCTTTCACTGACTAAAATTGGCACAGGTACTTTCTTTTCGGCACAGGCATCTTTAACTTCCGCCACAATGTCGTTGGCGTAGTTTTGCATGTTGTAGTTTTTGGAGGCGTGGAAGTTGGTCTGGGAGCCGTCATAGTCCACACCCAAACCGCCGCCTACATCTAAGTAGCGCATGTTGGCACCCAACTGGGCTAGCTCGACATAAATTTTGCTGGCTTCGATGATCGCTTCTTTGATCACCGAAATTGAGGAGATTTGGGAGCCGATGTGGAAATGCAGCAACTGCAAACAGTTCAGCATTTTGGCTTCGCGCAGCCGATCGACCACCATAATAATTTCAGGGATAGTCAGGCCAAACTTCGCTCGATCGCCGCTAGAACCGCCCCAGCGTCCCATGCCTTTACTGTTGAGCTTAGCACGCACGCCCAGGTTTGGTTCAATGCCCAAAGATTGGGCGGCTTCGATCGCGATTTCGACTTCTTCTACTTGCTCCAACACAATGATCGGAGTTTGACCGAGCTTCTGCGCCAGCATGGCGGTTTCGATATATTCCCGATCTTTATAGCCATTGCAGATAATCAGGGAGCCAGGGTTATCGAGGGTGGCCAGGGCAATCATTAATTCTGGTTTAGAGCCAGCTTCGAGGCCAAACTGGAAGGGTTTGCCAAACTTTACTAAGTCTTCGACTAAATGGCGCTGCTGGTTACATTTGATCGGAAATACGCCTCGGTAGCTGCCGTCGTAATTGTAGCGGGCGATCGCCTTGGCAAAAGAGGCATTCAGGCGCTCGATGCGGTCTTCTAAAATATCAGAGAAGCGGATGAGTAAGGGAAGAGCAAGGTTGCGATCGCGGAGAGCATTGACCAGTTCAAATAAATCTAGAGAGCCGCCTCGATCGCCTCGGGGAGAGACGGTGACGTGACCGGCAGCGTTGATCGAGAAGTAGGGTTCGCCCCAACCTTTGATGCGGTATTGGTTCTCGCTGTCTTCGATCGACCAGGAGCCATGTTTGGGTTCTTTGTGCTTTTTCTTCTTTTTGGCGGAGGTAGGTGGCTCAGGTACATTAATAATCTTGGCGATTTCTTCGACCCTAGCTAGTTCTAATCCCATGTGATAATCCCTCCCAAAAGCGTTGGCGACATTAAGTGTAACCGATAATTCTCGGGTTCGACTCTCCTTGGTATGATACCCACAAAAATTTTGTTTTTGAAGATGGCTTGAGGGCTTGCTGGTGATTTAGGCTGAGACGAACTCTTCGATTGTCTTTCTATGCCGAATCAATGGCAAATAATAACAAAAATATATAGGCTGTAGACAGAGGAAGGTATTATTAGGTTACTGCCCCAAAAACAAAAAAATGAACGAAGATATCCAGAAGCTCCATATCCAAGCTGGACTAGTAATTGGGCAAGAGAAAATTTGCGGCAAAAAAATAAATTACGCTACTGAAGACAAGGCTGCTGCTTATGCTGAGCAAATGAATAGTAAGGCTAGCACCAGAAATACTCTAGAGGGTTATCCTTGTGCTTTTTGTCAAGGTTGGCATGTGGGGAAAGAAATGAGCCGATCGGAGCTAGAAAGTTATCTTCTAGATTGATTAATCTAGTGATGCTGGCTGTTTAAGACCATCTATGACATATTCTCTATTTGCAATTTGGCTCTCTGGAAATATTACTCTGAGAACAATTCATTTCTAGAGCAATTTTCGGAATGGAAATTTATGTACTATACGCATTACATATAGCTGATTTCTCTCTGAAGGTGTAAAGAACAAACAGATTTCAGACCTGTAGATCTTTATAGATCTTTTAGGTGTGATTCCTTTCGGGACGCGCATAGCGCGATCGGCTAACAGAGCGCTATACTATCCATGTTTTCCGCCCTGCTTTATTTACCTATGACAGCCTCCCCCTTCTCACCCGCAGAAATCGCCGCCGAAGGCATCAAGCCCAACGAATACGAAGAAATAGTGCAGCGTTTGGGTCGCCATCCTAACAAAGCCGAGCTGGGGATGTTTGGGGTCATGTGGTCTGAGCACTGCTGTTATAAAAATTCTCGTCCCTTGCTTTCGCAGTTTCCGACCACCGGCGATCGAGTCCTTGTCGGTCCGGGCGAAAACGCCGGAGTTATCGATCTTGGCCACGGTTTACAGCTAGCCTTCAAAATCGAATCTCACAACCACCCTTCTGCCGTCGAACCATTTCAAGGTGCGGCTACCGGTGTGGGTGGCATTTTGCGAGATATTTTCACCATGGGGGCAAGGCCGATCGCCGTTCTCAACTCTCTGCGCTTCGGATCTCTGGATGATGCTAAGACCCGCAGACTGTTTACTGGAGTCGTTTCTGGCATCAGCCACTACGGCAATTGCGTTGGGGTACCCACTGTGGGCGGCGAAGTGTATTTTGATGCTGCCTACAACGACAATCCATTGGTTAACGCCATGGCCTTGGGCTTAATGGAAACTGCCACCATTGTTAAATCTGGGGCAGCAGGCATCGGCAATCCGGTGCTGTACGTTGGTTCCACTACCGGGCGGGATGGCATGGGTGGCGCTAGTTTTGCCAGCACTGAACTGAGTGAAGCATCTTTAGATAACCGGCCAGCGGTGCAAGTTGGCGATCCGTTCTTAGAAAAATCTCTAATCGAAGCCTGTCTAGAAGCCTTCAAAACCGGTGCCGTCGTCGCGGCTCAAGATATGGGCGCTGCCGGAATTACCTGCTCGACTTCCGAGATGGCTGCCAAAGGCGGTGTCGGCATTGAATTTGACCTGGACTTAGTGCCAGTCAGAGAGAGCGGCATGGTGCCTTATGAATACTTGCTGTCGGAATCTCAAGAGCGGATGTTGTTTGTGGCGCACAAAGGCCGTGAACAAGAGCTGATCGATATCTTCCAGCGCTGGGGTCTACAGGCGGTGGTCGCTGGAACCGTGATTGAAGAGCCGATCGTCCGTATTTTATTCCAGGGAGAAATTGCCGCCGAGGTTCCTGCTAGTGCTCTGGCAGACAATACCCCTCTCTACCCCCGTGAACTACCTGCCGAACCCCCAGCTTACGCGCAGCAGGCTTGGAAATGGCAAGTTAGCAGTTTACCTGTGGCTACCACCGCCGGAATTACAGTCGGAATTAAGGATCAAAGCTGGTCACAGATTTTGTTGACACTGTTAGATGTGCCTTCGATCGCCTCTAAACGCTGGGTCTATCGCCAATACGATCACCAAGTTCAAAATAACACCGTACTCTTACCGGGTGGAGCCGATGCCGCCGTTATCCGCATTCGGCCTCTCGAACAAATCCAAGACCTCACCACCGACCTGAGCAAAATCAATACCGGCGTTGCCGCCACAGTAGATTGCAACTCCCGCTATGTGTATCTGCATCCTTACGAGGGAGCCAAAGCCGTAGTGGCTGAAGCCGCCAGAAACCTGAGCTGTGTGGGCGCTGAGCCGGTAGCTGTCACCGATAACTTGAACTTTGGTAGCCCCGAAAAACCTACTGGCTATTGGCAGCTAGCCGAAGCCTGTCGTGGTTTGTCTGAAGGCTGTAGCGCCCTGAGTACGCCGGTAACTGGTGGCAATGTTTCGCTCTACAACGAAACTTTTGATGCCAGTGGTCAACCTCAGCCCATTTATCCTACGCCAGTGATTGGCATGGTGGGTATTATTGATGATCTGGGTAAAATCTGTGGTCAGAGCTGGCAACATGCCGGTGATTTAATTTACTTACTAGGTGCTAACACTAAGCCCCAACTAGGAGCCAGTGAATATCTGCATACTGTGCATCAAACCGTGGCCGGGATGCCCCCAGCGATCGATTTTTCTTTAGAGCTAAAAGTTCAAGCAGCCTGCCGTTATGGTATTCGCCAGGGTTGGATTAAGTCTGCTCATGATCCCGCTGAAGGTGGCATTGCCGTAGCACTGGCTGAATCTTGTATTGGCCTGGGTTTAGGTGCCATAGTTCAACTGCCCAGCCTGGGACTCCGCCTGGATGAAGATTTCTTTGGTGAAAGCGGTGCCAGGATTTTGGTATCGATCGACCCTAAAAACCGCAGTGCTTTTGAATTATACTTACAGTCCCAGTTAGCTGCTGATTGGTTGCAGGTGGGTACTGTTGGTGGTGATCGGCTGCAAATTACTGCTCAAGAAGGCTCGATCGATCTCAGCTTAGCTGATATTACTCAGAGCTGGAGTATGGCGCTCGATCGGCGGTTAGCCTAGTGATCTGAGCAAAAGTTACCCCATGAAAAAATATTGCTACAGTAATAAAATCCCTTTTTGGGGCTTAGTGCTACTATTTCTCTGCGCCACGATCGGAGCTATAGCGATCGGTACCTTAGCTTTTGGGGTTTCTAGAACAGTTTATTTGGTGGTGTTGTTTCCGCTGTTAATGGGCTTAGCGGGCGGTTGTCTAAACCTGTGGGCGATCGGACGCGGCAAGATTCGGAATCCGGGGATTGCTACGATGAGCGGTTTACTGACCGGATTAGTGATTTATGGGGTCTTTTTATACGGCGGCTATTTGCTCTATCGCTCCGAGAAAATTGGTTGGGCAGAAGGAGCCTCGCCAACCGAAAAGGCCGAAGTATCCGCCGATTTAGATCGATCGATTGTCGATAACACTGGTTATTCTGGCTTTTTGGGATATTTACATCAGCAATCTAAAAATGGGGTGGTGATTGTGGGGAAAAAAACCAGTGACAGCCCACCAATTACGGTGAAAGATCGAGGAGTGTGGCTGAATTGGGTACTCGAACTCTTTACTATTTGTGGCATCACTACTTTAATGAGTCGCTGGCGAGTTTCGGCTCCTTTTAGTGAAACGACTGATCGCTGGTTTAATCGCGCCGATCGGCTAGGTACTATTGCTAAAAGCGACATTAATCAAGCCCGTCACGTTTTAGATGAAGGCCGGTTAGAAGATTTTATTGCTTTGGTGCAAATCAAAGGTCAGTTAGTCGCCGGGGGATGGGAAGTACATTTCAAAAGATGCGATGAAAATTTTGAAGAAGTCGCTCTTACCCTGGGCAAAGCCGTAGTGATTAGGCGCAAGCTAAAATTGCGCCAGCAGCAGGCTTGGATTTTAGATCGATCGGATTTGGATGAAGTAGCGGCGGCTATGCGGAAATATCACCAGGCATAGACCGTGGTTGAACTCCCAGAAATCACAGTCCATCTATCATATAGTTTTGGAATGGGACGATTAACTTAACATTTCCTCCAATTGATTTTGACTCCAAAGCCATTGATATAAACCGGGCTGATTAATCAGCTCACTGTGAGTGCCAGTCTGCACGATTTCACCTTTATCCATCACCAAAATTCGATCGGCCAAAGCTGCCGCCGAAAGCTGGTGAGAAACAAACAGCACGGTTTTTCGCTGAGTACCTGCTGCCAAGTTCTGCAAAATTGTTGCCGCTGTTTGGTTGTCTACGCTAGATAGTGCGTCATCTAAAATCAAAATCTGGGCATCAACCAACAAAGCGCGGGCGATCGAAGTGCGCTGTCGCTGTCCACCAGAAAGCGTGATGCCGCGTTCTCCGACCAGAGTTTCATATTGGCGCGGAAAATTCATTACTTCCGGGTGAATTTGGCTCTGTTTAGCGGCGGTTACTACCTGAGTGTCATCAGCTAACGGATCACCATAGCGAACATTGTTAGCAACTGTAGTACTAAACAAAAAGCTCTCTTGGGGCACAAAAGTAATCGATCGACGCAGACTTTCTAAAGTCAAGGCGGTGATATCGGTATCATCAAGAAATAGCTGACCTGCTTTGACGTTTAGCAGCCGAGGAATAGCATTGACTAAGGTAGATTTCCCCGAACCGATCGGTCCAACAATCGCGATTCTTTCTCCGGGACTAATCACAAAATTCACGTTGCGCAAAGCAGGCTGCTCTGCTCCAGGATAAGTAAACGATAGGTTTTGAGCAGTAATTTTACCCATCACTTGGCCCGAATCAATGCTGTTGAGAGTATCAAAAATCTGTGGCTCAGCAGCCATAATTGATTCCACTCGATCGATGCTCACTTCGCCCCGCTGGAAAGCAGTAATGGTAAAACCAAGTAGTGCGGTAGGAAAAATTAAATTTTGGGCATAGATGATCATCGTCAAAAAATCACCCACCTGAATTTCGCCGCTAGTAATCGCCTTGCTGCCCTGCCACAGCAGCACCAGCAGACTAATGGAGGCCAACCCTTGAATAATCGGAAACACCGTATTTCGGGATTGGGCTAGACGCAAATTAGATTCAAACACTTTGGCATTTAATTTGGCGAAAGCCTGTCGCTCGTTTTCTTCTTGGGCATAAATTTTAATCAGCGTAATGCCGCTCATGTCTTCTTGAATCAGCTCACTCAAGTCTGAAAGTTTCTCTTGTACTTCTACCTGTTCTTCGCGCAATCTACCGCTAAATAGCTGCACGGTAATCAGCATTACTGGATAAATTGCCAATGCTAGCAAGGTTAGCCGCAGGCTAATCGAGAGCATGGCGGGCAGGGTAAAGGCGTAAGCAAAAATAATATTGAAAATACTCAGCAGCGAGAAACCCATCAAGCGCATGATATTTTCTACGTCACTGGTCGATCGATTGATCAGATCCCCCACAGTAGTGGTAGAAAAGTAGGCTCCATCCAGGTTAGAAATATGCTCAAAAATCCGTTGCTTTAGATCAGCCTGTACTCTTCGTCCAATTCCAAAAATCAGCAGCCGCGAAATCATCCGCACCACCCAGACGATCGAGGCTAAGCAGATGGTGAGTATGGCGAGGTTAACGATGTCGGTGTAATTGAAACCTGCTTTGAGCTGGTTGATCGCGTCTTTGATCAGCAGGGGAATCCAGACGCTGAGCAGGTTGACGATCAGCAATGCCCCAACTCCTTGCCAGACGGTTAGCCTGTAGGGATAAAGGTATTCGATGAGTTTTTTAAGACGTGGATTGGCCATGATAAAGTCGAGGTGGTCAATACAGTTTAGCGGAATTGGCATCCCGAAAGCTTTATGACAAGCAACCATTTGCTCTCAAAAGGGAAATACTCCACGCTCGATCTTCTGCTGACAGGGCAGGGATAGGGTCATTGTTATAGTCGAGCACAAATTCATAGCCTGCTCGATCGTAAACAACGTCTAATAGTGAACGTAGATCAATAGTGGGTTCTAATTCCTGCTTACGGAGTGGCAAAGCAAAACAAGGAATAAGATCGCGCAAGTTAAACCCATAGAGTTCAGCTTTGGGGCGTAACTGACTACGACTGCTCAAAATACGATAATTATAGGCAGGAATGTTGCCATGACAAGGCATCGTATCACCCAGGCGCAAAAGATCAATTTCAACCAAATTGGTCAAACTAGTTAAGACATCTTCGCGCTTTGATAAATAAGCATCCAACCCTTTACCAGGACGCTTGTTAGCAGGAGAAAGAACTTCAATTACTGTGACAACTTCTCCTGTCGCAATTTCTCTAATTTCCAGATAGCCTTCTTTGATCTCAAATGGCATTGGAATTGTCACTGTCAATGGTGTTGCAGCCGGTACAACAGCTACCGCAGTGCTGCCAGTATTAGTTTGTTTAAATTGCCCAATGGTCACATCAGGAATCCCTACCAATACAGCACTATCTTCGGTGGTGTAGTACACCCGCTTTTCCACCGCAGCCCGATACTTCGGCAAAAGCTGCGGGTTCAGGGTTTCAGCCAAAATACCAATCAACAGATGATGAACTTCTGTCCAGAATTCAGGATTTTCTAGGTAGGGATTCATCCCAGGAAATGGTGAGGGCATAGCTTTAGTAAGTCCTGATGAGGATCTGACCTATCCATGATAACAGCTACTTTGTGCTGCCGAAATGTTTTCAACGACAGCCAAGAAAAATTCCAACAACTGCTAAACCGCGACTTCTGGTAAATCGGCTAGAAACTCTCCAATTTCATAGGCCAAATCCTCATGATATTCCTGTTCGATCGGCGTGGAACCCAAGCTGGGGATTTTGAGCTGTTCTCCATCATGCATCACAATCGTAATATGATGATGACCTTTGCCCATGAGGTCTGGCTCTCCGTCTACCCATAGTTGCCACACATCATAGATCGATCGACGAACTACCCGCTTACGTAGCAGTGTGCGGGTAGTAAAACAAAACACTCCCAGCTCTTTATCAAAATAATAAGCTAGATAAAATGTCGTCCACCAAGATACTAAAATAAATAAAACACCACCTACTGCTACCAACAATAGACCGATCGTACCCCCGGTAGCTGCCGGGAAATCGGCTAGTTCGTAGCGAAACAGATAAATTAAGCCTGCACCAACTGATAATAAAACTACGCTAAACAAAACAGTTACCAATACTACTAGGCGATCAGTAGCACGAACTTCTAAGTAATCAGGAGTATGGCGATAAATTTTCATAGGTTTCAGTTAACACCAATGATTCGAGGTGATCAAAATCGCTTAACATTACTTTCTTCCAGCTATTGCTATTGGTTTCCGCCAAAAACTAAAAACCGAATGAGTCTGTGCGCATTGAATATAAAGAAAGGGTGACAGGGAGAGCAACAATACTATGTTTGTAGAGTTATTCCCACGATCACTGTGAAATTCAATGAGGCGATCGATCCCACCAAGTTAATTTACCCTGACTACCTGGGGCGCAGATAGAATTTTAGTAAAATTACTTATTTTGCAGTTTCTTGGTGCTTCCTCTTGCAAATATTATTTTTTGTCGTAAATAACCTGCTGAACCGAGGGAATAATGAGAATGGACTAATTATTCTGAAAATCATGTTGATTTCTTGGTCGGTGCTAAAGAGATCGAAATTCTGGCTATTGCCAATTTTGTTGCTAGTGGCCGGATTAATTATCTGGATGAAGTCACAGCCCGCTCAGACTTTGACCAAGCTTTTACCATTGCCCCAACATACCCAAATTCAAGCTTTTTTTAATCAGAATCCCGTAAACAGCTACCTGGAGCCATATCGAGGGATTCAACGACCTGGGGATGATTTGGAGTCGATTATTATTGCCGAGATCGATCGAGCAGAACAGTCGATCGACATTGCCATACAGGAATTAAAGCTGCCTCGAATTGCTTGGGCTTTAGCAAAACGTCAACAGGCTGGAATTAAAGTGAGAGTAGTACTAGAGAACAACTACAGTACAAGCTGGAGTACTTGGACAGCTGCTGATGTTGCAAAACTTTCTGATCGGGAGCGCAGCCGCTATCAAGAATTTGTTAAGTTGGTGGATATTGATGGAAATGGTCAACTTAGCGGGGTAGAAATCGATCGACGAGATGCCCTCAAGATTTTAGCAAATGCCAATATTCCGATTATTGATGACACTGCGAACGGTTCCAGCGGCAGCGGTTTGATGCACCATAAGTTTATGGTGGTAGATAGTAAAAAAACCATCGTTACTTCAGCGAATTGGACACTCAGCGATGTGCACGGCGATCTAAGTCGGCGGGAGACGCGAGGAAATTCTAATAATTTGCTGGTGATCGATAGTGTGCCGGTGGCTCAAATCTTTGCTCAGGAGTTTAGTTTGATGTGGGGTGATGGCCCTGGTGGTTTGCCCAATAGTCAGTTTAAGGCGGGTAAACCCGAGCGGCCAGCAGTAACTATTCCAGTAGGTGATAGTCAGGTAACTATCCACTTTTCCCCCTCTGCCAAAAGTCAAGATTGGGCAACAACTACTAATGGTTTGATCGGTCAGGTTTTGGGTCGATCGCAGTCTCAGCTCGATTTGGCATTGTTTGTATTCTCAGAACCCCAGCTTGGTGAGGTGTTGGAGACTAGTTCGGCGCGTCAGGTGCCCGTGCGACTGTTGATCGATCGAGAGTTTGCCTATCGTCCTTACAGTCAAATGTTGGCGATGTTGGGGGTGACATGTTCATCTAGTAATCGTCGTGCTTGGGCAAAACCAATTACCACTGCTGGAGTCCCCGAGCTGCCCTCGGGTGATTTGTTACACCACAAATTTGCTGTAATCGACAAATCCCTGGTCATCACGGGTTCTCATAACTGGTCAGCAGCCGGAAATTATAAAAATGATGAAACTTTGCTGGTGGTCGCCAGCCCGGTAGTTGCCGCACATTTTCAGCGAGAATTTGATATCTTGTATCGATCGGCTAAGTTCACACTGCCAGCAAAGCTCCAGAATTGTAGCAGATCCATAAGCGGGCAAGAGGAATAATAATCACGGCATGTAAAGATCTAACAGCATCGAAACTTCTGCAGCTGGATCTAACTGTTTTAGATGTTCATTAATTTCCCCGGTCAGCCACAGACGCTCAGCAAAATCTAGATACTTACCAAAAGAATAAGGCCGAAAAAAGTGGCCGCTGTGATGACTCGACTCGCTACCATAATATTGTCGCCCCGCTGTAGCAAACTGCACTCCCCCCCCTAAACTTAAGGCACCAACTTGCTCACAGCTCACTGCTCTAATAGCATGGAGCGGCAACATTCGCCGATTAACAACCAGTCCATCTAATCTAACGGTATAAATTGCCGCCTGATCATTTACTACGATCTCGTGTTGAGACATCACTGCACCAAAGTATTGCCACAGTATACAGACCATCCAAGGAGCTATTGGCACCCAAATCGCCATACAGATCGCAATAACCCAAGTTGGCAATACCGCCGCGAACATTAACCAAGAACAAAATGCCACCATCAAGCTCAAGGACATAGCGGTAAAAAAAGTCTTTTTGCTACTGCGGGTCGCCAACCAAATTGGTGGCACCACTATTTTCATAGTTTCGCCTTGTTGGACAATTTTGGCGATCGGCCTTTTCGGTCTGGGAGCTTTTGCCACCGCATTCCCTTGCAGACAGTCTAAAGCCAAAGCAGCACTGCGGTAGCGGTCTTCTGGCATGGGTTCTAGCAAACCATCCAGCCAATTGGCAAAATCTGCTGAGGTTTTTACTTTGCTGCGGAAATCTATTTTCATTTTCTTCACTGGCAAATCAGCCGGATCTTGACCCGATCGCAGATACAGCAAGGTTGCCCCCAAACCATACAAATCGGTCGCCAGCACCGCCTGCCCCCGAAACTGCTCGGGAGCCATGTAGCCATAAGTACCGACAATCGTACTGCCACCAGTAATAGTGAGATGATAGGTATCTCGTACCGCCCCAAAGTCTACTAAATAAATTACTCCCGACTCAGTTCGTAAAATATTTTGAGGCTTCAGATCACGATGGATAATCGGGGGGGTGAAATTTTGCAAGTATATTAAAATATCTAGAAGCTGAATAGCAATTTGCTGTAGCTCTTTTTCGCTAAAGATATATCCTTGCTCGATCCAAGCCGTTAAAGGTTGACCAGGCGCAATCTCTTGCACTAAGCAAAAAGCTTCTTCCCCAGCAATTGGAGTACGAAAGAAATCCAAATATTTGGGGATAGCCGGATGATCTAGCTGTGCTAGAATTTTGGCTTCTCGCTCAAATAGCTCTAGTGTTTTCCAGTCAGCCATTCCCTGAAGACTTAATACCTTAATGGCAACTTCAACATCTGTTTGCAGATCTAAAGCTCGATAAGTCTTACCACTACCGCCTTCTCCCAAAAGTTCTAGAATACGATACTTATCATGTACATTTGGCATGATCGAATTTTTCTCTAGAGGAGAACTAACTGAAGCCGTGTCTTTCATTATTCTACTCCTTTTGAATTACGGCGTTCCATCTCACATTGAACAATAAAGTCACGTACTTGAGAAGTCTCAACATCATCAACTAGTGGCACCATATCTAAAGCCGTTTCACCATTTTTATTTAATAAATTAAGGTCTGCTCCTGATGTAATTAGCAGCTTAATTAGTTCGGTTCTGGCAACTGTTCTGCTCCCAACATTGTGTAAATTTTCGCGCAGTTCTCGATATAAAATCGTGTTTCCATTAACATCTTGTTTATTAATGGATTTAGCATTTTTGCCAAGTGATAGCAAGATTTGCATAGTACTGATTGGAATTCCATGACCCTGAGCAGCGATCGATAAAGGACTTTCTTCAGCATTATTTAACTCCGAGGACTTCCAGCCATAGCTCATCATTCGCTGCATGAGTGGAAGCAGATCTTTCTTGGCCACTAGATGTAGAGCTGTCTCACCATCCTTATTTTTTAATTGAGGATTTGCTTTTTGGCTGACTAACAGATCCAGAACATGCAATGCTAATGAATTTTGTTTTGTACAATTCAGAGCTGGATTATCTAAGTTATGCAGTCGGTGTAAGGCCGTATCACCATTCTTATCAGCTAGGTTAGGATCAGCCCCCCGCCCCATCAGCAATCCAATAATTTCTTTTGCTTTGCTTTTTGCTGCTGTCGCATCAGCAAGATTAGATGGGTTGTAAGGATAAACTGAGGGAGAAGCAAATGTGGAATGGTGATAAATTGCTGAATATGTGCTTGGCATAGAATCAGCAGCGCTAAGAGCTACAATTAGCGGTGTTTGACCCAATTTATCGGGGGTGTTTACGGTTGGCACCTTGTCTACCAAAAGCTTTACAAAATCGACTTGCCTGTTTTCCACAGCGCGAATTAGCAAGGTTTGACCCTGAAGATTTCTGGCATCAACTTGCTTAGTTTGATTCAGTAGTTCCTCAAAAAGTATTCTGTTATTGCTCTGTAAGGCAGTATGAATAGGAACATCACCGCTATCGTTGAAAGCATTAAAATCTACTTTTGCATCAGTTAATTCCTGAGCAATTTCTAGCACAGCTTGCTCTGAATATAATTTTTCATCGCCATATCCACCAGCATAAGGTGAGTATTTTTCATCATGATACTCGTTAATAAAGGACTTTCTTTCTTGATAAGGATAACGATGCCAAGCTAACACGTGCCATAGATTAGAATTATGGCGATCGGTAGTGTGCGGATCGGCTCCCCTTTTTAGTAAATCTTTGACTGCTTGAACATTGTGGGTCTTCACAGCTACCAATAACGGGGACTCGCTAAAACTATTGAGAGCGTTTAGATTGGCCTTGTAATCTATCAACAGGTGCAGAAATTTCGATATTTCTTGATCAGGACAACCAGAATTGATTTTTTTATCTCTCAAATTTGTCTTATCCACCTCTGCTTTATTGATCAAACCCATCTTTTTATCAACTAAAAAAGTCAGATCAGCAGATTTCTTCGCAGTAAATTCTGGAGTATTTTGATACCTGTTGACCACTTGATGCAGCGGGGTCGCCCCCTGATTATTGGGTTCATTAGGATTAGCCCCACGTTTCAGAAGATTTCTGGCAATATCTATCTGGTTGTGTTCGATCGCGCAATGTAGCAGAGAGCCATGATGGTATCCATCAAGTTGACCATCATAGATGGTTACATTGGCATTAGCGCTACCGCCATGATTGAGGTACTCATTTAAAGGCACCAAATCATTTTGTTGAATCGCGGTACAGAGATCGCGGGGTTGTAAACCAATCAAAGTTAAAAAGGCATAGCGATATTGGTAGCTTACCGGCAGAGCAAATATCGAGACGGCCAGCACCGCCGCCGCACCGCGCCAGGGAAAGCCCACTTTGGCACCAGTTTGTACCCGAAAACGCTGTTCTTTGCGCAGAGCCTGTAGAGCCGCTCCCGCCGAGGCAAATCGATCGGCAGTATCTGGCTCTAGCATCATTTCTAGCCAGTCGGCAAAGTGGTTAGCAATGTTTACATGACCACGGAAACCAATTTTTAACCGTTCCTGGGGTAAATCCGCAGGCGATCGATGGGTCAACAAGTACAAGAGAGTGGCACCTAAACCATAGAGATCGCTACTAGGCACAGCCATCCCCCGAAACTGCTCGGGAGCCATGTAGCCATAAGTGCCTGCAACAGTACTACCCTTCATTAAGGTATTGTGGTATACATCTTGCACTGCCCCAAAGTCCACCAAAAACACCTGACCGTCATCGTTGCGAATAATGTTGTGGGGCTTAATATCTCGGTGGATTAACGGCGGAGACTGCTGATGTAGATACTGCAAAATGGCCAAAAGCTGACTGGCAATATCCCGTACTTCTGCTTCGGTGCCCAGCCAGCCATCTGTTACCCAGCCGGTCAAAGGTTTGCCAGGAGCCAACTGCTGCACAATATAAAAAGCCCGATTACTGGGCGTATCCACATGAAAATACTCTAGATACTGAGGAATTTGGGGATGACTAAGTTGGGATAAAACCTTGGCTTCGCGCTCGAAGAGTTCTAGCTGCTTCCAATCATTCAGGTGGCGCAGAGAAAGAATTTTAATCGCGACCTCGGCTCCATCACCAATCCGAGTTGCGCGGTAGGTGCTGCCGCTGCCGCCAGAACCCAACAGTTCGGCCAGTTGATAGCGTTCGGCAATAATACTGCCAGTCAGTGAATTAGCGACTTCCATAATTCTCCCCAAAAAAATTGTGAATTATTAACAAATTGGGATGGCTAACATCCTTTAACGTGCTTTGACTGATCACAGTCAACCGAATAGTGGTCATCTGCGCCAGTTTTTGGGCAACAAGCCCGAGCGGCTAGATTCCAGAAGCCTAGAATAAATCTTTATCCTAGCAGTACATATCCATTGATCTTCTCGGAACAATGGGAACACTTTCATACTTTAGCGAAAATTCCTGGAGTTCGTGAAGTATTTTGCAGTATAAATCACCTCAAATAATATTTTTTTTCAAAAAATATTCAATAAATATCTGTGGCGCTCAATGTTTCGTGGCAAGTGCAAAATAATTACATTGTTGGCAGCAATTCCAAATGCTGTTTAGTGCTTTTGAATTTGGAATTGCTGGCAGATACTGGAAAATGCTGTGAAATTGGCCAAATGATGCGAAGATGGAAACTTAAATATTGTTTACTTTTCCCCTAATATCCCAGCCTTAGTTACGGGCATTTTAAGCTAAGTAAGATTTCCTGCTTTGAACTGCTCCAGCAAAGCAGCGGATTCTAGATCTCATCCTAGTATTTCTCCCTCAATGGGTATTCTACCGTCCAAAATCGATCAACCAGCTTCTACCCCAGAGGATCGATCGACTCCAACGTCGATCGGTTCTGTCCGACCTAACTGGATGGGTACTGCCGCTAAAATCACTGCTGGCTTTTTGGGGTTGGGCTTGTTGGGTTTTATCGGAGCCAGCATTTGGGTTGCCACTAACTTATCGCCAACTATCGCCCGCGAACTCACCAAAGCCCTCGATCGACAAGTGGCCATTGGGCCAGTAGAAAATATTGGCTTTAACGAAATTAACTTTGGAGCCTCTAGTTTAGCGGCCAACCCCGACAGTCCAAATAAAGTAGCCGTCAAAGCGATCAAAATTAGCTTTGATCCTCTGGCAATTTTGTGGCAAAAAACCATCAAACCCGCTATTACCCTGGTGGAGCCAGATTTACACCTAGAACAATCTGCCAGCGGGGATTGGTTGCGCTTAAAACTGCCACCCGCTGCACCCAACAAACCAGGAGATTTTCGCACCGAAATTCAGGCTCTGCGGGTGCAAAAAGCCCGAGGTACAGTAATTCCTTATCAAGCTAACGGTTTACGACAGCCTATTGAGTTTCAAAGCACCGATTTCAATGCCAACTTCAACCATCGAGATCAGGCGATCCAACTGATTAACTTTGATGGCAAAAGTCAAATTGGTAAAGACGCCAAATTAGCTCTGCGGGGTAGCACCTCACCGATCGAGCGCACCATCAATTTAGAGATAGCAGGTCAATCACTCAACGCCAAACAAGTCAGTAACCTGGTCAAAATTCCGGCGGTAGATTTTCGCAGTGGCATAGTGGGCGGTAATCTCAGCCTCAATATTCAACCAAATAAGCCCCTAGAAATACAGGGTAAAGTCCGCGTAGATCAAGCCGCTATTCAAGTAATTCAAGTGCCAGAGCTGTTTACTAACACCAGCGGTGACTTGCAAATTTCTTCCCAGGACGTGAAATTAAGCAACGTCTCTACCTTATATGGTCAGGTGCCGGGACAAATTACTGGCTCGATCGATTTTACTAAAGGCTATGACCTCCGCGCAAAAACTGCTGTTTTGCCAGTGACCAAGCTCCTAGAAACTCTCAAGATCAAATCTCCGGTGTTTTTGGCAGCACAGTTACAATCTGACCTTACTCTCACCGGGCAGTTGCAGCAGCCGATTTTTGCCGGTAAAGCCCAAGCCATTGGAGCTGCTCAAGTCGATCGATTAACTATCAATCAATTACAGGGCAATTTTTCCTTGGCAGATGGCAATCTTCAGTTCAATCAAATTAGCGCCACCCCCACTAGCGGCGGCACGGTTACTGGCAATGGTGCAATCTCGCTCACAGAATCGACTACCCCCACAGTTAACTTCAAGCTGCAAGGCAACAAGCTGCTAGCTGACGTTTTAGCTCAGTCCTATCAACAAAAACTCCCGATCGCCTTGGGGGTAGTCAACGGCAGCGCCCAAGTTACGGGGCCAGTAGATCAGATCAAAACCACCGTCCAAGTCCAAGCCCCCCAAGCTACTTATCCGCTCAATGCTCAAGTAGGCATTGCCGCTGATGGGTCAATTACGGTCGATCGAGCGAAATTTCAACTGGCTGGCCATGATATTACCGGCACAGGCAGCAGCAAACAAGGTCTCTGGCAGGCGCGCCTCCAGGTACCAGCAATACCTAGTCAGCAATTAGCCGCGATCGCTAAAATCCAAGATTTACCGGCTTTTTTAAAAGGTAATGTTCAAGGTGATCTCCAGCTCAATGGTTCTGTCAACAACAGCGCCAGCCTGAGTGGTCAAGGACAACTACAGCTCCAAACTGCCGGTGGCCGAGTCTCTGCCACCAACTTTGCCCTGAATCAAGGCAAGTGGCAAGCCGATTTGCAGACGGCGGGATTAATGCTGGACAAAATTGATCCCCAAATTCCAGGACAACTTACTGGCAAATTTAAGGTGAGCGGTGATACTGCCAACTCTTCACCGGCAGCGATTACCGCCCTAGGCAATGGAGCCGTAACTCTACCCGATGGCAAAATTACTGGCCAGAATTTATTACTAAGTCAGGGCAAGTGGCGAGGTGATTTTAGTGCCGAAAGCTTTGATATTTCTAAACTGGCTCCTCAAATCGGCGGCAAACTCAGCGGTAAGTTTCAAGCTAGTGGTGATGCCAGTAAATTTACGCCAGCCACGATTTCGGCTAGTGGAGCTGGCACCGTTGCCTCAGCCCAGGGTAAAGTTACCGGGCAAAATTTACGATTGCAGGCCGGTAAGTGGCAAGGAGATTTTAGTAGCGAAAGCTTTAATATTGCGAAGCTGGCTCCCCAAGTAGGCGGTAATCTGAGCGGTAAGTTTCAGGCCAATGGCGACCTAGAGAGCAGCAATCTGAACAATATTATTGGCAGCGGCTCTGGCCGTCTGCGCCTAGCTGATGGCGAACTAGTCGGTAAAGATCTGCAATTAAGCGGGGGCAATTGGCAAGGTAATCTAGCAGTAGCAAAAGTACCTTTGGGTAGATTGTCACCCAATATCCCCAAAACTTGGCAAACGGCGCTACTAGATGGCAATTTGCAGGTGGCTGGTTCGATCGATCACCCCGAACAAGCTTCAGTACAAGGTGATGCTGCTGTTAAATTGGGCAATGGCCAAATTACAGCCAAAGATATTCAAGTCGGTGCAGGGCGTTGGCAGGGGTTGGTGACTTTGCAATCGATCGAACTCAATCAGCTATCGCTCCCCCAAAAACTGCCTGCTGGTCAGGTTGATGGTACTTTTCAGTTAGCTGGATCATTAGATCAGCCTCAATTAGAAACCGCCACAGGCAGTGGCAAATTGCGCTTGCCAGGAGCTTTACTGGTAGCCAACCAGCTAGAAATCAAGGGTGATGAATGGCGGGGTCAGTTTCAAACCAACAATTTGGCCGTGGGACAGTTCGCCAGCTTACCGCCGAATTTGAGGGGGATTCGAGTTAGCAGCAGCTTTGATTTGAGCGGTAATCTCAAAAATATTCAACAGGTCGATGGCGGCGGTAGTGGCAGGGTGGTGCTGGGCAACAGTACCGTTGCTCTCCAAAAATGGCAGTTGAACAAAGGCAATTGGCAGGTGGCTGCTAGCACTACAGGTTTATCTTTGGGTGCTTTGGGTACAGCGGTACCAGATAACTTACAGGGTGGAGTCTTTAAAGGAAACGTGGATCTCAGTGGTTCTCTCGCGAAACCGCAGCTTACGGCGATTAGTGGCCAGGCCAGTGGAGAGTTAGCAATTTGGGGTGGTGCTATTGCTGTTGCACCCGTGCAAATTGCCGATGGTCGTTGGCAAAGTAGGGCAATTACTGTGCGCAATATTAATTTGGCTAATGTCGCAAACAACAATATTCGGGTGCTAGGAGGTCGAGTTTCTGGCACGGCACAGGCAACTGGTCGCCTCGATCGATTTGACCTGAAGGATTTGCAAGTAGATAGTAACGTGCAACTCAGTGGGTTGTCACTCAAGCCCAATTTAGCCGGAGCTATTTCACCTCTACCACCGATCGATCTAGCGGGACCGGCGAAAATTATTAATGGCAAAATTGACATAGATTTAACTGATAAGAATAATTCATTATCTATACATTCCGATGATCGAACAGTGAAATTTGCTGGGCGGTTAGCAGACATTCCAGCAGAGAGTCTAGCCAGTGGTCAGTCAACGACGATCGAAGCAGAGGGTGAAATTAACAGTAAGCTGTTACGGTTAACGGCTAGAGGTGTGCCGATCGATCTAGTTACCAGCTTTTTACCGCCCTTGCCCCAAATTAAAAAGCAAGAACTTAAAGGAATTGTGGGTGGTGAGTTAAGCATTGATTTGTCTAATGGTAAGCTTGCTAAAATCGAAGGCACAAATCTATCGATCGATAATCCCCAAATCGGTATTCTTAAAGGTGATCGGCTGCAAAGTGGCAGCGTGAGCTATGCTGATGGTACTTTGACTGTGCGGGATGGAATGTTTTTACGAGATAAGAATATTTACTTAATTGACGGTAGAATTTTTACCAAAGCTCAACAGCCTGAATATCAACTATCAGTTAAAGTCGATAAAGGGAAATTAGCTGATGTGAGTAATTTGTTTCAGATTTTTTCACTGGATGATGTAATTAATCCTTTTGGTGAGCGGGGCTATGGTCGAGCGACAGATCTGCAAGCAAAAAAAGTTGGTAGTGATGTACTCACGCTCCAAGATCAAGTCGATCGACTCTCTGAAGTCCGTCGCTTGCAGGGTATTCAAGCTGAAAAAGCCGAAGAAAACCCCCTGCCCGATCTGCGTAAATTAGATGGTGATTTTCAAGGGACAATCGTAATTAACAATGCGGCAAAGCAGGGCGTTTATGCTAGCTTTGATGTGAACGGTGAAAACTGGACAGTAGACCAATATAAATTATCTGGAGTTAAGTTGCAGGGACGCTGGCAAAACAATTTGCTGACTATCTCAGATATATCATTAAATTCTACTAACTCTCAAATCCAGCTCACAGGAGAATTTGCTAGAGATCGACAAAATGCCATTATTAAAGTTAATAATTTTCCGGCAGAACGCTTAAACAAATTGTTTGGTCTGCCGATCGAAGTAGCTGGGGACGTAGATTTGAAGGCTCAGTTAGGTGGAGCTTTCTTTGATCCTCAACTCTGCGGTAATGTAACTATTGCTAGAGGCAAACTAAATCAATTTGATGTCCCAGAAATTTATACTGACTTTAATTATAATAATGCTAGGCTCGGATTTAACAGTATTTTTAGAACGAGTATTGCAGCAGACAATACAAAAGAATTATTGCCAAAAGATATCTGCCGCAACACTATTTCTTTAGCCAGTGGAGAAAATGAACCACTGCGAATTGCTGGCAGTGTGCCTTACCAGCTACCTTTTGCCCAAAAGTCTCCCGACAATCAAAACTTTAGTATTAACCTAAAAGTACAAAATAAGGGCATGCAAACTCTATCCACTCTAACCCAACAGCAGCTAAATTGGGTAGATGGTGATGGCCAAATCAACGTTTTACTTAAGGGACAGATCGATCGAACAGGCAATCCCAAAAATGTCACGGCTAGAGGTGATGCCACGATCGCTAATGCTGTTTTACAAGCTGCTGCTTTACCAAGTAATTTGACCGGAGTAAATGGTCAAGTCAGCTTCGATTTAGATCGGGTAAAAGTTGATAACTTTCAAGGTAAATATGGCAACGGCGAAATTGTTGCTCAAGGCAGTATTGCGATCGAAAAACCATTGGAATTACCAGATCCTCTGACTGTAAATCTAGATAAAGTTCAGATTGATCTCAAAGATCAATATCAAGGTGGGGTTTCTGGCCGTTTGTTATTAGGCAACGGTACAATTTTAGCCCCGCGTCTAGGTGGTGAAATAAAGCTTAGCAATGGCAAGATTTCATTACCCGAAACTCCAGCAGCAGGCAGCGCATCATCTAATCCCCCCAATGATACTGACTCCGCCTTACAGTTCAAAAGCTTAGATTTATTATTGGGCGAAAATGTTCAGGTAGAAAAATCACCAATTTTGAGCTTTTTAGCCACCGGCAAAGTGAACTTAAATGGTTCGATAAACAACCTTCAGCCAGAAGGATTAATTCAGTTAGGGCGTGGACAAATTAATTTGTTTACTACTCGTTTTCGTCTCACTGGTAATGAGAACACTGCCCGTTTTACACCCGAGCGAGGTGCTGATCCGATCGTTAATTTACAGCTTAGTACTAAGGTTTTAGAAACATCTCGTCTACCCAGTATAAATAGCTCGAATGAGCGAATTGATATTGATCGTCGTAACTTATTTAGTACCAACTTTGGGGCGGTACAAACGGTACAGGTAGATGCCAAAGTCAACGGAGCTGCATCCCAAGCCACTAATTTGATCTCTTTAACTAGTACTCCTAGCCGCAGTCAAGATGAGATTTTATTGCTGTTAGGGAATGGTTTAGGCCGCATTTCACCAAATGAAAGTGGTCTATTAAATTTTGCTGGCTCTACGGCGATCAATTATGTGCAAGATATTGTGAGTGATTTACTAGGTCTGAGCGACTTTAGGATTTATCCGGCCTTAACCACTCAGCAAGGACAAAATAATACTACTTCTACCTTAGGGGTTGCCGCAGAACTGGGGTTAGACTTAAATAAAAATGTTTCGGCTTCGGTGTTTAAAATTCTGACCAGCGGCGAAGCACCTCAATATAGCATTAGATACCGGATCAGCGATCGATTGCTGCTGCGGGGGTCTTCTAATTTGTTAAATGAGAGCAGAGCGATTTTGGAGTACGAGAACCGATTCTAGACCCGTCAATCGCGCTCTATATCGGCGAGAATTTTTGCCCAGTACTATTGCTCTAATCGATCGAGCCTTTGAAGCGTTACAAGACTGCTCGTTAACTGGAAAAAGCAGCCCAGATATCTTATTCTGACTGGTAGGACACCTGAAGGCACTGCTCATGAATATCCCCACAATCAATTCTACTTCTGACCAACTGGTAAAGACTCACACCTACAACTGGCAATGGCAAAATCAGAATATTGCGGTGGTTTACGATGTGCAGGGCATTTCTCAGCCCCAATCACTATTGTTGCTCCCCGCTTTCAGCACGGTTTGTAGCCGTACCGAAATGGCCGAAATTGCCCGTACCTTATCTGCTCACTACCAAGTAACCACCCTCGATTGGCCGGGATTTGGTGACTCCGGGCGACCTCGGGCATCATATGAACCTGGCTTTTATCAACAATTTTTGACCGATTTTGTGCGTGATTGTCTACCTCATCCCAGCAGTATCGTAGCAGCAGGACACACCGCAGGCTATGTACTACAGTTAGCCCAGACTCAGCGGGACTGGTGCGATCGCCTAATTTTAGTTGCCCCCACCTGGCGCGGTCCGTTACCTGCAATGATGAGCGGCCAAAAACCCTGGTTTAAGTTTTTACGAAGTCTCGTGCGCACTCCGCTGTTGGGGCAAGCTCTCTATGGCGTTAATACCTCCAAAGGCTTCTTAGACATGATGTATCGTCGCCATGTATATGCCAACCCCGATAGCATTACCCCGGAACTGATTGCAACTAAACGTCAAATTTCCCAGCAGCCCGGAGCAAGATTTGCCCCAGTGGCTTTTGTGACGGGCGGTTTAGATCCAGTAATCGATCGAGCAAGTTTCCATCAGCTTTGTCAAAATTTACAAATTTCTGTGATCATCGGTGCCGATAGTCCGCCCAAGTCTTTGGCTGAAATGCGATCGCTAGCCGAATTACCCGGAGTAACCAGTGTGACTTTGCCAGGAACCTTAGGAATGCATGAAGAATACGCACCCTTGGTAGCCGCAGAAATTAGCAACATGTTGGGAGTGGCCAATTGATGCGCTGGCCGATAGCAATTTTTTTAGCTTTAGCAATTCTGTGGTTTGCTCCAGAGGCCATGGCCACTAGCTTACCTCAGCGCATTGCCGAATTTCCGCGCTGGTCTTTAGGAACAGGTTTAATCAGAGAAGGAGATCTAACTTATCCAGACTGGTTTGCCGGAGAATGGACTGCCACTAGTATTTTGCGAGAGCAAGTGGCTCCTTTAGCACCAGACCTTATGACTCCTGGTTTTGAACAAAATCAAGCAAATATCGATCGGCCTTACAGCTTTCAAGTGCGTTTTGGTTCAGCAACTAACACCGTAGCTCCAGGGATTACGGTAGCAACCGATAAATCTGTAAAAATCACCAGCGATCGAACATTCAACGGTGAACAGATTGCTAATGCTTACTTGGGAGCCAATGCAGTCAAGTCTATTCAAACTATTCATCAACCTCGGGTAGTCCAAATCACCCAACTACAGAATGGCACCGAGTTACGATCGACTGTCAGTGGATATTTGAGTGAATTGCTCGGGGGTGACAGCTTTGCTACTACCGAAATTGACCAACAGGTTTTTCAGGGTAAAACTACTTATTTAAACACAGTAGAGACTACGACTAATTACCATTTAATTAATCAGCATCACATTGCTGCTGAGCAAGTGACTGCAATTTATTTGTCACCTCAAGATCCAGATTATTTTAAGGCTTTGCAACGTCCAGTAGCTCTCTATCGCTACACTTTGGAGTTGAAATCATAGTCAGAAAATTGTTAATCAATATCTTCATCATCTTCTATGGAAAATTGAGTTTCATTTGCCAGAGTTACCTGTCGTTGAAATTCTTGACATTTACCCAGTGGATCAACATTTTTACCATATAGTGGGCTATTGGTTTCCCGGCAAGTAGAGCCATTAAAAGACAGGCAAGCGGCGCAGCAGTCAATTTCGGCAATTAAAGCTGGATCAATATCATGGGTCACTACACTAGCTGCCCGTAGCTCCAATACCCCTTTTTTGCTCCATTGAGCTTGCAAAGTACCAGTAGTAGTTAATCTCTGCCAACGCGGATCAGCTAAAACCGGCTCGGGCACTCGTAGCCACATGCCATCATATTCGGCTTCTACTTCCACCTCAAATTCTTGCAGGGCATCAACCCGAGCCAATTGCTGCATCGATAAATGCTCTGGTGGTACTCCAAAAGAAATAGTATCCCCCAGCTTAGGAATATGAATCCAATAGCGATCGCGTAAATCACCGGCATTTGATAACTGACGCAGGGCATAAGGTGAACCATGCACCAAAATCAAATGCTTGGGAGCCACCCGATGAATTACTTGAGTTAAGCCTACTCGATCGGCATGGGCAGACAAATTAAACTTGCGCACCTGACAGCGCACGGTCAACTTTGTACCATCTAACTCAATCTCTGTCCCTGGCTCTAACCCCTGCAAGAGCCTGCCGGGTGACTCCTCATCGGTATAGCCCGAAATAAACACCGCCGCATTTTGGCGCTCTAACAAAATCTTGCCATAGTACACGCTCGCTCCCCCAGACATCATCCCGGAGCTAGCGATAATTACCGAAGGCTTGGCCATAGCCAAGGGTCGCTCCCGAGGATTATCGATGCAAATAATTGGAGGCGTAGCGCTAGCATCAAAGAATGGATCTTTTCTGCCAGTTTTAGCAAAATTGGCCACTGCTTTGGGCAGCAAAGTCAAATTATCTTGAAAAACATTGGTGACTGGTCGCACCAAGCCATCTACATATACCGGAATTTTGAGACTATGAAACAGTGCGCTGGTGCGAATCGCTAAAATAATTTCTTGGGCGCGTCCTAGGGCAAACGCTGGAATTAACACATTGCCGCCCGCTTGCACTATTTCGGCGATCGCCTGCAACAGTTCACCTTCTTGGCTGCGCCGGGAAGGATGCACATCGCTGCCGTAAGTAGACTCAGTAATGAGCATTTCGGCTGGGGGCAAATCGGCTAGCTGTAAGCCATCGGTGGTGCGGCTAGAAGTGGTGTTGTAGTCGCCGGTATAAAGCAGTGATCGATCGCCGTATTCCAAATAAATACAAACAGCTCCCACAATATGACCAGCCGGAATAAACCGCACTTTTAACCCCGGCAAAGGATAAAAATCTTCTAAAGTTTTTTGAGTTTGTAAATGAAACAAAGTGGCATAGAGATCGCTTTCATCAAATAGCGACTCAAAATCTTCGTTGAGTTCTTGCACTTTCAAGCAATCAGTGAGCATTACTTCGGCAATTTCTTTGGTGCCAAAGCTACAAATCATCGGAGTTGCCCCAAAGCGACGATGAAATACGGGTAAAGCGCCGATATGGTCTTGGTGAGCGTGGGTAATTAGTATAAGGTTGGGATTTTTGATCAGATCAAATTCTGGTAATGGCTGGCTGCCCTTAGGGCGAGTGCCAGCATCTAAAATTACTTCGTAGGGACCAATTTCGACTCGAAAACAAGAAGCACCAATACTACGGGCAGCGCCAAGGGGGGTGACATGTAATCGTTCTTGTTGTTCATTCGCCAGGGGCAGCTCAGGAATTGTTTGCTGATAAGCAACTTCTGCTTCTTTGGTGCTGGCGTTGACCATGACCCGAGTGGTGATGGTACCGGTGGTGGCCAACCATTCCCAACGTCGCTTACGCACTGTAAGTTGAGACAACTGCCAATTGGCTTGACCGGTTGCTTGTAGCAGTGCCGCTTGGGCAATTTCGGCGAGTTCTGGAGTGCGTCGATCGAACTGTTTGTCATCCAGGCTCAGTAGTGGTTTTGGAGGCTTTTGCCCTCCACTGGGTGCCCCTGTGATGGCAGCAAGCTGTGCAGTTTGGATTTTGATGCGACCATTGATTAACTGAGCGCGGATAGTTATGGTGTCTGATTCTAGAGCATCAAATAAGTCGATCGGAAAGTCGCTCACGGTAATTTTGATGCTAGAACCATCGGCTTGTTCGATCGCCACCAAAGCAGTCTTTTTCTTTTTGGCAACCTGGGTGACGCGACCGACAATATGCCAACCATCAGGCTCTGGAGTATTTACTTCTGCAACAATCTGTAAACGAGTTACTTCACCAGTGGAAGCAGTTTGAGGCAATACTTGCCATTGGCAAGCTTGGGGCGATTCTTTGGCAATATTGCTGGCTCTAATGCAGGAGCCGTCGGGTAGATGCAGTTGAAACTTTTGCTCTCGATCGCGGGTGATGCGGCCAGTGACGATACCTAGGCAATGGTGATCCACATGGGGCTGATCGGTATTGATAGGCATGTGCTTTTGTGGTGAGATGTTGATGGATCTGGTTAATGGATCTGGGAGTTTAGCCGAACTTGCTCTTAGCTTGCAAGTATATATCTACGTTGATTTCGGTTGCGCCCATTTCTTCAGCGAGTTTTTCGATTTTTTTGCGGGCGGCAGGGCGAACAAAAAAAGGGATTTCTTTCAGTTTGGCTTCGGCTTCAGCAGTCCAGTTCATGATGTTTCTTTGGTAATATCTGGTATGTATTTTAGGGGATTACAGTCGATATTGGCGATAGACTTCAGCAGCGGCACGGAATACCAAGGAATGTCGATCGACCAAGCTTCTTAAATCTGCCGCATAGCCACCACCGATTGTATACACTACCGGGTAGCCGCCTTTGGCACAAGTACTTAGCACCTGCATATCTCGACAGAACAAACCCCGATCGGTCAAGGCCAATTTACCCAATAAATCACCGCTATGGGGATCTACTCCGGCATCATAGACCACTAGGTCTGGCTGAAAATCTTTGAGCAGATCTGGCAGGTATCGATCGAGAGTTTGTAAATATTCCCCGTCTTCCATGCCCTCGGCTAAGGGCACATCTAAATCGCTCTGCTGCTTAGTTCCCGGAAAATTCACCCCGCAGTGCATCGAAAAAGTGAACACGTTGGGTTCATCCTGAAAAATTACCGCCGTGCCATCCCCTTGATGAACATCTAGATCCACAATCAGCACTCGCCGCACCAAACCCTGAGACATCAAAACTTTAGTTGCCGTAGCCAGATCATTGAAAATACAAAACCCCGAACCGTAATCGGGAAAAGCATGATGAGTACCACCAGCCGAATTACCCGCCATACCATATTCCAATGCCAACCTGGCCGCTAAAATCGTGCCACCCAAGGCAATCTCAGTGCGATGCACCAGTTCTTTACTCCAGGGCAAACCAATCCGCCGCATGGCCTTAGGATCGATCGAGCCATTTTGGTAAGACTGCACATATTCTGGGGTATGCACCAGCTCAATCCAGGCCGGAGGTGGTGCAACTGGTTGATAAACTCGCTGGGCACTCACTACTCCATCAGCCAACAACAAATCGTGCAGCATTCCAAACTTGGCCATCGGGAATCTGTGCCCCAAAGGTAGAGAAGTAACATAGTCGGGATGATAAACCAACGGTGGAGACATGCAAAAAAGCTTATACTAACTCAAGGAATTATTTATTTACAAATCTACAGATGCTTCGACGAATTGCCAAACTTTTAATTATCCTGGCGATCGCCCTTCAGATCACCATTGCTCCCGCTGCTGCCGCCAGTTTAAAAGGCCATATTGATATCCCTGACGGCTACAAGTTTTTGTATCCTAATGGTTGGGTAGAGGTGCCAATTAAAAGTGCTGCTGACACCATTTATCACGACCTAATCGAACCAACTGAAAGCGTCAGCGTGGTAATTAGCCAAGTTCCTGGCAACAAGCAGTTAGTAGACTTAGGTACGCCCAGCGAAGTTGGTCAAAAATTGGGTCGCACGGCGATCGCCCCCGAAGGCTCTGGTCGCCAAGCTGAATTAACTAACGCAGAGTCTGCAGAAGTTCAAGGCAAAACCTACTATTACCTAGAATACTTGGTTAAAAATGGCGATCAAAAGCGTTATAACCTGGCCAGCGTGGTGGTTAGTCGCGGTAAATTATTCACCTGCAATGCCTCCACCACTTCCAAAAGATGGTCGCGCATGAAAAGTACTCTAGAAGAAATGATTCATTCCTTCAATGTCGCCTAATCTTCCCCCTTTAGTATTAGCTTCGGCCTCGGCTGCCCGCCGCCGGATTTTAAAATCCGTCGGCATCGAGCCGATTATCGAAATCAGCGATTTTGATGAAGACAGTATTCAGATTGCAGAACCTCAAAAGCTGGTGACAGCCTTGGCTCTGGCCAAAGCCAGCACAGTAGCCGATCGATTGCGCTACGACCACTGTATCGTTTTGGGCTGTGATTCGATCTTGTGGTTCGATGGCCAAATTCAAGGCAAACCACCCAATGCTCACACGGCGATCGAACGTTGGCAAAAGATGCGCGGATCAAGCGGTGCAATTTATACCGGTCATGCTACGATCGATCTCCAAAAGCAGCGAACTATTGTGCGCTGTGGTATTACCAAGGTCTATTTTGCTCAAGTGACCGATCGACAAATTGCGGCCTATGTGTCTACTGGAGAACCGCTGAAGTGTGCTGGAGCTTTTGCCTTAGAAGGCATTGGTGGTATGTTTATCGAAAAAATCGAGGGCTGCCATACGAATGTGATCGGACTGAGTTTGCCATTGGTTCGATCAATGTTCACAGAACTTGGCTATGAAGTTATCTAACGTAGACAGCGGCTGCTGTTCATTCCTATGAATCTCAATCAAGAATTTCATGCCCACTTGCAAGCAGGTCGCTTAACAGATGCGATCTCCTTAGTCGTGGGTCAGTTAGTAGAACTAAAAATTACTACCAAGGCTAGCTCTGGCCGCTTACATACCACCGTAGACTTATTAAATGGCCAAATTACCAATACGGTAGATCCCGCTTTTTTTAGTGACAAGGCTTCTCAGAAACTATTAGACTTCCACACCAACCAAATTGCCGCAACTTCTCAAGTCGTGCGGGAACAATTGCGCAGCCTGCAAGAATTGTTACAGGCTCTAACTCCCCCAGAAGTATCTCAAGAAAACATTAAACTAATTGCGATTACTGAAGGTGCCGAACCAGTGAACACCTTAGCTACACCCGCCATTATTAGCGCTCAAACCAGTGATACTCTCCCAGTTACTTTGACCGAGACTTTTCTATCCATCCCAGAGACATCTCCTGAGATAGTAGCCCCTGAACCCGTAGCTCAGCCGGAACCACCGGTAGCTAAAATCCCTGAATCCGTAGCTCAGGCGAAACAACCGGTAGCTAAAGTTCCTGAACCCTTAGCTCAGCCGGAACCACCAGTAGCTAAAGTACCTAAACCCACAGCTCAGCAGGAACCACCGGTTGCGAAAGTTCCTGAGCGTCACCAGATCTCCGAGCCAGAAGATGATTTTGACATCACTGCTGCTGACTTAGAACCATTATCTGCAAAATCCTCAGTCAATGATCGCTTTGCTCCCGTAGCATCTTGGTCTGAAGCAGAACATGTCAAACTTCCAGAATCTCCACCTGCTGTTAAGCCAGAGTCACGAGCAGGTATCGCTAGTGGTTTAGCGGCAGCCTTGGCTCAAACTAGCGCCCTCGATCCATCTGAGGCGGCAGCTATTCCCAACAAATTTGATCAAGCCCTGCGATCGGCTGGCGTGCGTTCAACCCCCGAAGAAGATCCCCACCCTTTTGCTACCAGCAAATCTGTGATCGAACCAATCATTAATCAGCCGATTAACAAGTTAGGGACTGACAAGTTAGAGATTGACAAGCCAGTAATTGATCAGCCGACAGAACCGATTCCGCGCCAAGAACTCATCGATTTGCTCCGGGAATCGGAAGATGATTGGGATGAATGGCTGTTGGAAGAAGATAGTATCCTTTCTGAACTATCTGATGTCACCAAAGACAAGCTGCCAGATCTGGAATCTCATTGGTTATCTGCAGGGGAATCTGGAGCTACTAACAGCTCGGTATCGGTTAAATCTTCCCCTGCAGAATGGGAAGAGTTTATGCCAGAATATCCTGAAGTCAACACAGTAGCTAGTAAAAACCAAGCCAATGTGGAGCGCTTTCGCCAAAACTTAGTCAATGACCCACAGTTAATGAGCGAACTCTTAGCCGAACTAGATGATTTAGAAGAAGGTAAGTCTAAGCTTTAGCAATAATTTGTGCAATCAAGTCAGCGGTGGTGCCAGAATTATCTAGCACCACATCTGCTAGGCGTACTTTAGCAGCCAAAGGCATTTGACTCTTAATTCTGGCCTGAGCTTGCTGAAGAGTGAGCCGGTTACGATTTTGGAGCCGATCGAGCTGCTGTTGAGGACTGCAAGTTACCACCCAAACTTCGCTGACCATTTTTTGTAAATTGGCTTCAAACAGCAACGGAATCACCGCTACTGCGGTATCGGTGATTTTAGCTAAATCTTGGGCAAAACACTGCCGCACATAAGGATGAATGATCGATTCTAGCCATTGTCGCTCGTTAGCATAGGTGAAAATAATCTCCCCTAACTTGGCGCGGTTTAAGGTGCCATCGGTCAATAAAACCTCTGATCCATACCGATCGATGATCGCCGCTGCGCCAGCAGTTCCGGGCAGCACCGCTGCTCGGGAATAAATATCTGCATCAAAGACCGGCCAAAAATATTCCTGAGCCAAATAATCTGACACCGTACTCTTACCAGTGGCAATGCCCCCAGTGAGTCCAATCACCCGCGCCAATTAAGTTGCCACCTCAGACACTTCAATCACTCGACCTGTATAATCTTTCACCAAAAAGTTCAAAGGCTTTTCACCACGAATCTTGTGCTGCACGCCTCGGCTTTGAATGCGCAGCAAAATCATTTCTAAGCACTCTCGATCGAAGCACACATGCCGATCGCGTTCTCGTTCACCCAGGCTAGCACCAGTGACAACATGAAGCTGGGTATTTTTCTTGAGCTGATACCACAAGCCATCTGAGGGTCGATTGCCGCGCACTGCCGCCCGCCCCATTGGTGCCGCCAAATAAATTGGATCGATGCCTGCTGCCCCAATAGTCTGCTCGTAATCGTAGTAATAGTGCAACGGCACATCGGCCACCGACATATTGAGTACCCCCTCATACAAATCTCGGGCAGACTGTAAATCGGAGACCATTAAGGTATGAACTTTAGGAGCACTGGTCAAAAACATCCACATGGCTACTGCGTAAGCAGCCAGGAGCATGACCATGATGCCTTGGGTAGAAAGCAGACTATCAAGCGGCATAGATTTCTGGGTGAAGGTCTAAGTACTACTCAGTATATATCGCTTTATTATCCAGGACTGGCAAAGGGCAATCTGTCTTAAGTTTGCAGGAGCCAATTCTAGCTAACCTGTTGAATAATATATTTATTCATGATCGAGAAAATCTTTTGCTGGCTCAGGGGCTTAGTCACATAGTCCACTGAACTACTGCGTAATCGATCGAGCAGGCTATCACTTTTGCTCAATACGACGATGGGGGTGTTTCTGAACTTGGTAGTCCGTCGCAGTCGCTCACAAAAGTCTTGAGTGTTAAAGGTTGCCGAAACATTGTCTAACAAAATTAGATCTGGAGAGCATTTCAAAAAGGCAATAAAGGCTTCAGTAGATTCTTTGAGGTTTAAGTACTCATGTCCAGCTTTTTCCATCACATTTTGAATCGCCGAAGACTCCGAAGAGTTCCGGGAAATATGAGCAATTAGCTTTCTGCTGAACAAAGCTGAGGTTAAAGAGTAATCAATAAAAAAGTCTGTGACACCTACTTCTTTAATTTCGGTACTCAGACTCTTCTCAATTAGCTCAATGTCAGTTGTCCGGCGCAGCGACAACGCATTTTTTTTGCAGAGGCCGAGCAAAGATTTAGCTAAAATTTTGATATCTTCATCTATTTTAATTGCGATATCTCGAAGCGTCCGATCTTCTTCTAGCAACAAGATGAGTTTTTGATAGGTTTTGATTGGTAGCGTATTTTGGAGCAAATCCATATCATCAATCTTTGGTGATAAATGAGGAGAGTATTTGATCAAGCCCCCAGAATGCCAAGATTTGAACTGGGCAAGGGCATTTTCTACTACTATGTCTGGCTTCATCATAATAGCCGGAACATTGGAGTCTTGCAGCAAATCACTTTCTAGAATATAAGATAGCTGTGGTTTATGAGCAATATTAGCAATTGTCTCATAGTGCAAAATGTCAAAGATAACTTCGATTAAGCTACCCATTAAAATTCCTTCAGCCTGTTCTCGATCGAGATAGCGGTTAGCCAGTAAGTCGCCGATCGCACAAAAGCTTAAGTTGTTAATACTGAGGGAAGTAAGCACATTGTGTTCTATTTGTTCGGGCAACTCAATGCGCTGCTCTGAAAATTGCCGCCGGAGACGGCGCAGGGGATGAACACCAGCACTGTCACCGATTAATCTTCCTCGGTAGAAGAAGATATTCCAACAATGTCCTTCTAGAGTATCAACGCTATCACCGTTGAGGTTGATAGCGCAAAGTTTGCCAGTGAAGCGCTTGTCGCGGCAAAATTTAAGCTGGTCGAGAATTCCTGATGGCATGGCAGTTGCTTGTGTAATCTGAAGGATGATGGCACTAGTCCGAATCTAACACTGTGCAAATTTGCCCTGAATCCGGGAAAACACGGATCTTTGTGACATGGATTTCAACTGCTTCAGTAGATTTCATTTGAAGTGCGTTGAATTAGCGTCTTCATTTTCATAGAACAAGGCTTGCTCATCACCTTCATCGATCGGCCAGTCTTCATTTTCACCGCCAATGATCAGTCGATCTAACTCTAAATACTCTTTGCAGAGGGTTTGCAGTGAGTTAATCAAAATATCTAGGGCGATCGCGTCACTGGTACCTAAATCAAACCAGCAGCGCCCCCAAGTGCCCAAGTACTCTACATCTCCCATATTGTGCATCAGCGATACCATGCTGTTGTGGGAGTTGTCGTAATCTAAGTAACTCAGGTCTAGGCCAGTTTCTTGCACCTGCATGTTTTCGGCGTTGAAGGCTCCCAGCTTACCTAAGAAAAACCAGGAAGCAAAAAGCTCTCCAATTAGATCCATTTCCTTGCTAGATGGTACTGTCTTGAATTCCAGCCAAAACCACACATTAAACGGATTAAATTCCCGAAAAGTAACTTCCATAAAAACATAATTTCCTAAATTGCCCTTTTATTGTAAGGCCGCAGTGGGGTTCTATCGACCTTATTGCAAGCATCGTTTGAATAGTGCGGGATGCGGGAAACTCAGTGGCGACCTGCCAGACAAGTGCCCGAAAGAGTTCGGGCACTTGTCTGGCAGGTGAGGTTGCCTCAGGTGCGTGCGTGGCACGTCACGGAAAGAAACAGAAATACTAGTTGTGAAGCTAGGGAATCTCAGTGGCTTCAGCCCTGAAAGTAGTCAATCATTCGCTTATCCAACCGCCTTACGCAGCCATGCTAGCTCACTAGATTGAAATACACGGGAGGATAATCGTCGATGACTATTTCTGGTTCCGCGATCAAGAAAATCCGTACACTATCAATTTTCCCAAATATGGCGATCTCACCAGTCCTGAAGAAATCATCTTAGATGATCAATCAGGAAGAATGCTGAACTTTATTGTCCGCTATTACTATAAGTTTGTTGCCTGCTTCATTACCATTAACGACTTCAACAATCTTACTCAAATCTTCATCGAACAAGTAGGGGCAAGCTGTTTTCAAATTATCTAAAAACTGTTCTGGTGAGATCGTCTCAAAGTGATTGAAAAATACTTTCTCAAATTCTTTAGGATCTAAGGGCATAGCTAAATATCATCCATTGTGAGTATACATAACTCTTCAATTAAGCGTGAATCCAAAATCGCGATTTGGATATGGGTAAGGTCGTAAATTGCCGAGGTTGGAAAAATTCTGTCACCTTCTACAAATGCCGATCGAATTGAGGAAATCCGATAATCAGAAGAACTATTAAATGTTTTTACCACATAGTTGAAGAATGAGCAGTCTAGTCGATGAGCTTTGGAATAAAAAAAGGTGGGAATGCACCCACCTTAGTCATTCAATTAGAATTTCTAGCCCAATAATGCTTTAGCCTTAGACATTACGTTATCTAACGTAAAGCCAAACTTTTCTAAACAAACGCCACCAGGAGCCGAAGCACCAAAAGTGTCAATGCCAATCACATCACCTTCGGTGCCCACAAAGCGGTGCCAGCCCATAGTAGAGCCAGCTTCGACCGAAAGACGCTTGGTAACGGCTTTGGGCAGAATAGATTCTTTGTAAGCAGCATCCTGCTCATCAAACAGCTCCCAGCAAGGCATCGAGACTACCCGCACTTTTTTGCCCGCAGTGCGTAACTGCTCAGCCGCCTTGATACAAAGATCTACTTCCGAACCAGTACCGATCAAAATCAGCTCTGGAGTACCTTCGCTATCGGAAGCCACATAGGCACCCTTAGCAACAATATCAACCGAAGATTTCTCTAGGTTTACCAAAGCTTGGCGAGAGAGAGCCAAGAGCGTAGGGCGCTTGCGGTTAGCCATGGCTACTTTGTAAGCACCAGAGGTTTCGTTGCCATCGGCGGGGCGAATTACTAACAAGTTCGGAATTACCCGCATGGCAGCAACGGTTTCTACGGGCTGGTGAGTCGGTCCATCTTCACCAAGTCCGATCGAGTCGTGGGTCATGACATAAATCACCCCAGCTTCCGATAAAGCCGAGAGGCGGATGGCTCCGCGCATATAGTCGGCAAACACCAAGAAAGTAGCACAGTAAGGAATCAAGCCGGAGTTGTGCAGCAAGATGCCGTTACAAATCGCCCCCATGGCGTGCTCCCGCACTCCAAAGTGAATGTTGCGGTTACTATAAGCACCTTTTTGGAAGTCGCCGCTGCATTTCAACTCAGTCAAGTTGGAGTGAGTTAAGTCTGCCGAACCACCGATTAACTGTGGTACGACAGGAGCCAAGGCATTCAAGCATTTTTCGGAATGCTGACGGCTGGCCAAGCCTTTATCTGCGGCAGTATATTTTGGTAAGCTATCTGCCCAACCAGCCGGTAATTCGCCGCTGAGATAAGCATTAAATTCTTGGCCTTCTGCTGGATACTTGGCCACGTAGTCAGCCAAAATTTTATTCCAAGCCGCTTCATCAGCGGCTCCGCGATCAACGGCGCTCATGTTGCTATAAACATCAGCAGGAACTTCAAAAGGAGGATGTGTCCAGCCCAGATTTTCGCGGGTTAGTTTAATTTCTGCTTCGCCTAAAGCCGCACCGTGAATGCCAGCAGAATTAGATTTATTCGGGGAGCCATAACCAATAATGGTAGTGACTTTGATCATGGTGGGCTTGTCCGTAACAGCCTTGGCCTGTTCGATCGCCTTGGCAATGCCAGCCAGGTCTTGGTTGCCATCGGGTACGTGCAGTACATGCCAGCCGTAAGCTTCAAAGCGCTTGCTGACATCTTCGGTAAAAGCTACGTCCGTGCTGCCATCAATCGAAATATGGTTGTCATCATACAAGGCAATCAGTTTGCCCAAGCCTAAGTGACCAGCCAAAGAGCAGGCTTCACCAGAAATCCCTTCCATGTTGCAGCCATCACCCATTAGTACATAGGTGTAATGATCTACTAGCTTCGCATCGGGCTTGTTGTATTTAGCGGCCAAGTGGGCTTCGGCGATGGCTAAGCCCACACCGTTACAGATTCCCTGACCCAATGGGCCAGTGGTCACTTCCACCCCAGCGGTCACAAAATTCTCGGGGTGGCCAGGAGTCTTGGACTCCCACTGGCGGAAATTTTTGATGTCGTCGATGGTGACGCTATCGAAGCCGGTCAAATGTAACAGAGCGTAGTGCAACATACAACCATGACCAGCCGATAGGATAAACCGATCGCGGTTAAACCACTGGGGGTTTTTGGGGTTGAAATGCATTTGTTGCCAAGTAACATAGGCCATGGGAGCAGCGCCCATCGGCAGACCGGGGTGGCCGGACTTGGCTTTCTCGACTGCGTCGATCGCCAGAAAACGAATGGCGTTAATTGAAAGTTGTTCTACAGATTGGGCGGTGACAGGCATGACTTTATATAGGGGGTGTATATTCTGCGATGGGCAACATGGCTAGGCTGGAACAAGACTTCCAGCCAATTTTCACACTATCATCCCACTAGGTGGAGTGTTGAGCAAGAATGTCGGGCAATTGTAACAAAATAAAAATGGCTCTCCGTAAAGGATTTTGAGTATTTGTAAAGAAGATATGAGTATTTACTTGACTTTTTGTAAAGTTTCCGTTACATTAAGATACATAAGCCAAATACATAAATACCCAACATCACCATGAAATCTAGAACTTTTACTGACAGCGACGGCAGAGAAAACGTTTTTGCTTTGGAACCCAAGATGTATACCACTGACGGCCCTCAAGCTGGTTGGACTGAGTATGCCGAAAAGATGAACGGTCGTTTGGCAATGATTGGTTTTGTTTCATTGTTGGCAATGGAAGTTATTAGCGGCCACGGCATCGTTGGCTTTATCACCAATCTGTAGGTTTGCCCCAGAGATATCCATCTCTCAATAAATTTTATAAAACCCCGACCCTAGCGCTCTCAAGGTCGGGGTTTTGCTGAGATCATAAAAAATGCCCTCCAGTTTTTCGATGGTTAGCAAAGCAGGTTCCTGAGTAATGATGCTCAAGAACCTGCTTTGGGTTAAAAATCATTTAGCTTATAATGCTGAAGATTTCTAAATTACTTATCGGTAAAGACTAGCAACTTTTTTGGCGATCGCCTTGCCCACTTTTTCGCCTCCATCAGCATCAAACCTCCAATGTACACCCAAATAAATACGGCTAATATTGTTATCTTCGATCGCCTTTCGTAGATTAAAAGACAAGTTGTATTTAGGACGAGTAGTACCAGTGTTATCAGTAGTTATGCCGTTAAGTTCATCAGAAACAAAGTTCACCTTAACATCCTCTGGCTTTTTATCGAGCAAGGCCGCTACTGTCTCAAAACAAGCAGCACCAAAAGTAGCATGTCCAGAAGGATAAGCCGGAAAGCCTGGGGTGCTATTGTTTGCTGGTCTACTCATTGGGTTACTATTCGGTGCGCCCAAAGGCAACCAAAAAGGATCACCTTCTGTCCCATTATTGTTATCACCTTTACCAGTTGGTCCCCAACCGGCATCTGCTTCCCGAATTCCCACTACTGGCCGCCAAACATCATATCGATACTTCCACAACCAGGCCGCAATCCCAGCATCAGCCATTGCTACGTTAGCAGCGGTGAGAATTCTAATTTGCTTTTCGTGAGCCAGTTCTTTAAAGCCAGTAATCGCTCTGACCACCTGGTTATATAGCCGGGGTGGCACACCAATTTTGTTAGCTCCATCGTAAGCCCAAAAAAGGCCAATCACGGCTTTTTCTGGATCTTCTTCTGGCAGATTATCTCTGCCGTCTTCGATCACTTCACAAAAAGCTTCTGCGTATTCTGAGCTGTTTAATGCCGGTGGTACTCCTAAAGGAGCATCGGTTTCAACATTGGTTAAAGCAAACGGCACTACCTGCCCCCAAGTACGACCCAAAGCTTGTTGACCAGGGCTTTGTGGATCGGGGCGATGCCTGCCTGGTTCTTGATTAAACAAACTATCCAGTTGTGGCAACTGAGAACCATCGGCAGCTCTCTGTTTAATCCAAGCTTCAGCGACTTGTTCTCCGTATTTAAAAGCTGCTTCATTAGATTTACCTAGTTTAGCTGCTTCTTGAGCAATAAAATCTTTGGCATCTGGGTAAAGAAGTGTTGCAGCCCGAAAACCAGCACCTAAAAGTGCAATTGCTCCAGTCTCTTCTTTATTATCTAAGCCTGCCGGTAGAGGAGGAATACTTTTGATTTTAGGGGTGAATTTTTTGGTCACTTGGGCATAGGCATCGTGGGCAGCAAGATGGATAATTGCTAATGCCCGCGAGGTTTTAGTTGGCCCACCATTAGTAGGAGTATTCGGTGGCGATTTACTAAAATCCATAGCAACTAGCTGAAGAGATAAATCATTGATCAGTAATATGTTCATGAGATTCACAGATTATAGATTATTGGAACTTCAAACCGACTTATTTAGTGATGAGATGTATTGAGTAGGATGCAATACTACAAACAGCCTACAATCTACTTATCTATAATTCCAGAAAATATTAATTCTGATTTTTCCCTAGGAAATGGTAGTTGAGCGAGGTATGATTCGCCGGTAATGAAGAAATATCTCTTGATCAATAACTTGATGATTGATCAACTCTAATTGGTGCGGCATCTTTAGCCCCCGGCCATCACAAGCAGTCGGTGCGGCGGCGCTGCCCAAAACCCAGGGGCAAATGGTGAGATGGAACTCATCGATAAGATCTTGCTCCCAAAGAGCGGTGGCGATCTCCGAGCCGCCGAGAATACAGAGCCGATCGATCCCCAAATTTGCTAATTCTAACCAGGCTCTCTGCCAATCGATATCTTGACCATTACTAATCTGTAGAACTCGATCGAATTCTTTGCCCTCAACATCTGCTGTGGTCAACAACCAGCGAGGCACCGGCTGCCGAAAAAACCTTAAATCTGGATCGAGATGGCCACTGCGCGAACAGACAATCTGGATTGGCTGTGGGGCTTGACCTTGCTGTACGCGGGCTTGAATTAATTCAGGATCTAGCACCCGCATCGTAGTGCCATGAATGCGCAGCGTTCCTGCCCCAATTAACACCGCGTCAGCCTGGGCTACTTGCTTTTCTAAATGACGAAAATCTTGGGGTGAGCTGAATTTGGCGGGCGATCGACTCCCATCAGCAATCTTGCCATCAGCAGTCATGGCCAACACCAAAGTACTAATCACACCTGCTGTGTCTCCATGCCTCTTTTATAAAAGGGCTTCTTCACCACCCGCGCTGGATATTGCTGACCTCTGATTTCGATCGATAATTCCTGACCTAGTTTACTCAAGGCCGTAGGCACATAACCGAGGGCGATCGGCTTACCTAAAGTAGGTGAAAGCGTTCCACTGGTAACAATCCCAGCCTGCTGCCCCTGGTGATAAATTAGGTAATCATGCCGCGCAATGTGTCGTCCTTCTAGCTCCAGACCTACTAGCTTGCGCTGTAAGCCTTGCTCCTTGGCCGCAACCAACACATCACGGCCAATAAAATTGGGTTTGTCTAAATGCACCAACCAATTTAAACCGGCTTCTAGAGGATTAATGGTACGGCTTAATTCTTGACCATATAAGCACATCGCTGCTTCTAAACGCAGAGTATCCCGTGCACCCAAGCCGCAAGGAGTCACACCAGCAGCAATCAGCTCCTGCCATAATTTCACAGCTACTACCGGCGGCACCATTATCTCACAGCCATCTTCACCGGTATAGCCAGTCCGAGCAATAAAAGCCTCGCTGCCATAGACTGGAACTCGGCAGTGACCGAAGTTGGGCAGATGCTCTATCTCACCATCCACAAAACCCTGCAAAATATGCACTGCCCGAGGACCTTGTACAGCAATCAAAGCCAAATCAGCCGACAGATCCTGGATGTTAGGAAGATGTGAACGCAGCCATTGTAAATCGTGATCTTTAGTCGCGGCATTCACAATCAAAGTTACTTGACCAGCCGCTTCTAAGTAAACAATAATATCGTCAATCACCCCAGCTTGCTCATTCAACAAAACGGTGTACTGAGCCTGTCCCACTTGCAGCTTACTCAGATCGGAAGGCACCAATTGCTGTAGCAAGCTAATGGAATTGGGATCTGGCAAGAAAAATTTCCCCATGTGAGAAATATCAAACATCCCAGCATTATTTCGCACGGCCTGATGTTCATTGGTTAAGCCGCTGAACTGTACCGGCATTTCCCAACCAGCAAAGGCGGTCATTCTGCCCTGGAGTTCGATCGACTGTTGATAAAGAGGGGTGCGCTGGAGTTGGGTCATAATATTTCAGGAGAAAGACTCCACATAATTATGACATTGATAATGTAGACCTTAGTAATTTAAAAAAACTATGATTTTTAAAAAACTATGGCCTTGATGCTGTCGATCACTTGAGGTTTCTGGCTACTAGCCGGAAGCAGATAGATTTTTTTTGAAGGCAGTCCGGGTTTCCCAGTTACACAAACACCACAAACTTAAAGCGCCGGGCAGAAAGAAAATAATACTCAAGATATAGACAACCGAAAGGCCAACCGCCATTTGCCAAGCACGTTTCCGCAGACGAACCAACTCTACTGCCAGAGCCTCAATCACCAGTCCACCAATGCTAATACCTGCAATTAACCACAAAATGCGCACAGTTTCTTGCCAAGAAACACGGGTAAATTGACCGCTCAAAACATGCTTAACTACGCCATTAGCATCCTGAAAAATCATCGCTACAAAGACATAGAGATATATAGCTTGACCGACTGGCCAACTCAGTTTGCCTATTTTATCTAAGTACCAAAGACCAGCGATAATTACAGCTAAAGCCAAAGCATTCCACCAAAAGCTCGGACTGATCACAATCTGAGCAGAGTGTTTGATTGCACTGGACATGGTTAAAAAAGCCAAGATAATCGGCACCGATCGCATTGTCCAAATAGCAACAGTCAAGGTGGCAGGAATTTTAGGCATGGGAATCACTCAGATGCGACCCCTCTATTTTCTGGACTGATTACCCCAGATCCGGAATATTCCGTGAGGCTGAGACATAGCGAGGGTAATTTTAGAATTCGCCAGCTAAAGCACTGACACACCGATCGCAGATAGCCGGATGCTCAGAGCTAGCGCCCACAGTTTCTGAGTAATTCCAGCAGCGATCGCACTTATGACCATCAGCTTTCAGTACCCCAATTTGGATACCGTGACTTTCGCCAGTAAAATCTGCTCCAGTAATCTCTGGCACCAGTTTGACCTGAGAAACCAAGAAGAAATAGCGCAGCTCATCGATCGCATTATCACTCTGGCCAAAACGCAATAGTTCTTGGTGAATTGCTGGATCTGAAGTACTTAACAATACTTGGGCTTCTAAGGAAGAACCAATCAGCTTTTCCATCCGGGCGTTATCTAAGATTTTGTTTACCCCATCCCGCAAATCTTGGAGTCGTTGCCAGGTGTCTTTTAATGCTGGCTGCGACCATTGAGGATCAAGCTTGACCCAGCCCGATTCAAACACCGACTCATGCGATTTGGGGTAAGGCAAATATTGCCAGATATCCTCTGCCATGTGGCAAAGTACCGGGGCGATCGCCTTAGCTAAATTCTCTACAATCACGGCCATTACTGTTTGGCAACTGCGGCGGCGCTCGTTATCTAAAGCGCTGATGTATAAGCGATCTTTAGCGATATCTAAGTAAAAGTTTGACAGATCAACTACACAGAAATTTTGAACAGCTTGGAAAAACCGATAAAATTGATAGCTATCAAAAGCAGATGTAATTTCACTGAAAACTTCAGTTACCCGGTGCAACATATATTGGTCTAGCTCAGAGAGCCGATCGAACGGCACCGCCTGAGTCGCTGGATCAAAGTCATGCAAGTTACCCAACAAGAACCGCGCGGTATTGCGAATCTTACGGTAGGAATCAGACATCTGTTTCAAGATGCTCTTACCCAAACGTACGTCGCTAGCATAATCCACCGAAGACACCCACAGGCGCAGCACA
>JAAFHZ010000025.1 GCA_013297675.1 Synechococcales cyanobacterium bin59.metabat.ball.084
TAATGGTTTTAGGCTTTTGGAGCATGAGTAGCAACCTGGTGATTGATATTTTGCTCAACTTTAACAGGATTCTAAGTTAGACTGATACATTGGTTATTAAATATAAATTTTGATGCGTTTGCCCTGGTACATTTTCTCTGCTATCGCCATCTGAAAATCGGCTTTATAATGCCGAAATCAGCGAGACAATGGCTCCCCTCGCCCAACCGCAAAACAAACCGGCAAAGCAGAGCTAAGTTCATCCAGCAGAGAACTCAGTCATGGAAATACCCACCCCCGTACTGGTTAGATGTGAAGACTTCAAAACAGTGGCGCTGCCTCCAGCCCACATCCTCGATCCTCGCTGGCCACACGTCGAGCAATTCCTCAACGGCTCAGAAATTGGCCCTGGCTCCCGACGCACCTACCAATTTGCCCTGCGTCGTTTCCTTGACTGGACCAACAAACCTTGGGGCAACATCCAATCTGGCGACGTTATCCTTTACAAGCGCTTTCTAAACGATGGCGAACTCGCCCCCGCCACCGTTAACCTTTCCCTCAACGCCCTGCGAACCTTTTTTAATTGGTTCGGCAAAACCAACCTCTTTCAAGATGATCGGCATCCCCTAACAGGTATCCAACTTAATCGACTCGACGAACCACCCGCCAAAGATCTGACCCCTACCGAATTACAGCGTATTTGGTCAACCGTCAACGATCAACCACAAACTCAACAGCGGGATGTCATCTTACTCTGGATTTTCAATCTAGGCTTACGCTCTAAAGATTATCGATTATCTAATGCAGCCACAACCGATTTTCTCACCAAGGAACGGTTGAAAGCCGATTTGATCGTCGAATAACGATCGCGCCGCAACCGACTTTCTCACCAAGGAACGGTTCGTTATCCACAGCTTTAACCTGTTCTGCTGCAACCAATTTTATCTGAAAGGAATGGTTGGAAGGAGTCTGTTCACCAGCTTACTCATATAGATAGCTGAAGTTGTTTTACAAAGGACAGGACTTTTGTTCAGCAATCCTAGCGAGTGTGCCACAAACTGGATAAATCAAGCTAAAACCTTTACTGAAGAGGTTGATGTCAATATTTTCGACGACAATAATTTGGCACGATGACACTTAATTTGGCACAACGACAGCAATTAGTCACCGATGACAAATAATTAGTCACTGTACACCAGGCGAATAGAAATAAAGAAGGGTTTAAGATGATGCACCATCTTAAACCCTTCTTAAATTTTACCGAAACAGAGCTGGTGGACAGACTCGAACTCCCGACCGGCTGATTACAAATCAGCTGCTCTACCAACTGAGCTACACCAGCAAACTTTTATAAATATATCATACCCTGTTCCGATCGACCACTCCCAAAAAAATAAAATTCTCCAATCGCCCACAGCAACACCGCCGCTTGACCCGAGCCATATCTCTGCCCATGACTCAAACTCTTGCTCCAAAGTTTTAATTGGCCAGAGCAATCATCCAAAGACCGCAGGACGAAGATTCACCTGAATCTTAAGATGAAATTTGGCTCTTTACTTGGGATCTGGCTTTCTACTAGAATGAGAGGCTCGATACTTTCACAGGAATCAAGAATGCGGCGGCAGAGGATTTGGCGAAGATTGGGCTTCAGCAAATATTTGGTTACTTTAGGCTGTCTATTGTTTCTTGGCTTACATAGCTGCACTCAAAATACCGTAGAGATTGTTTTGGTTTCTAACAGTGTCAGCAAAACTGCTTACCAGCAAATTACCGATAAGTTTGCCGAACAGTGGCAAAAAGACCACAAGCAAACCGTGCTATTTAGCCAAAGCTATGGTAGCTCTGGTGCCCAGACCCGATCGGTGATTGCTGGCTTAGAAGCTGACGTGGTGGCCTTAGCCCTAGAGCCAGATATTAATAAAATCCAAGCGGCCCAGATTCGAGATATTCCTTTAATTCAGCCGGGATGGCAAAAAGAGTTGCCGGGTGGTTCGATCGTTAGTAAATCGGTAGTAGCCCTAGTCACGCAACCCGGCAATCCTCAACAAATCAAATCTTGGTCAGATCTGCTGCGCCCGGGGCTAAAAATTATTACCACCAACCCCAAAACTTCTGGGGCAGCTCGCTGGATCTTTTTGGCATTGTGGAATGGTCTAGATAATCCGACCGAGGCTAAAATGCAGCAAATTTATCAAAACAGCGTGGTTTTAGCTAAAGATGCCCGCGAAGCTAGTGATGTGTTTTTCAAACAAGGTCAGGGAGATGTGCTGCTGACCTATGAAAATGAGGCGATCTTAATCGCTAAAAAAGGCGAAAAGTTAGATTATCTGTCACCGCCACTAAATATTTCGATCGATCTGCCAGTAGCGATCGTCGATGCCAACGTCGATAAACATGGCAATCGGGCAGTAGTCGAAGCCTTTGTGAAGTATTTGTTCGAGCCAACCGCTCAGCAAGAATTTGCTAAAGTGGGTTTTCGATCGATCTTACCCGCAGTACAAAAAGAATTTGCCCAACAGTATCAGCCGCTGACCAATGCGGTGAATGTGCAAAAGCTGGGCGGTTGGCCTGCCATTCAAAAACAGTTTTTTGCTGACAATGCCATGTTCGATCGGATTGAAAGGAACCTAAAAAAATGACCCAGCTTGCTGTAGTTAATCGCAAAAAATCTCCTAGCCTCTATAAATCTTGGCCTTGGCGGATTACCATTGGCTATTTAATAGTGATGCTGCTGTTGCCGATCACCGCTTTGTTGGTGAATGCTGCAACTATTAATCCGCAAGCATTTTGGGCGAAAGCCACTAGCCCGATCGCTCTGGCGGCTTATGAAGTAACCTTTGTTACGGCCTTGGGTACAGCATTAGTTAACGGCGTATTTGGCACCTTAATTGCTTGGGTTTTGGTTCGCTACGATTTCCCTGGTAAAAAGATCATTAATGGCGTTATCGATTTACCGTTTGCCTTGCCTACTTCGGTAGCTGGTCTGACTTTAGCGACAATTTATAGTCCCAAAGGTTTAATTGGCGGCATGTTGGCTCCCTTGGGAATTAAGATTGCTTTTACTCGTTTGGGTGTAGTGATTGCGATGCTCTTTGTCTCGTTGCCTTTTGTGGTGCGCACTTTGCAGCCGGTGCTAGAAGAAATGGAAAAAGAAACCGAAGAGGCTGCTTGGAGCTTAGGAGCCACCCCCAGCCAGACTTTTTGGCAGGTGATTTTACCGCCTTTGATGCCTGCTATCTTAACTGGGGTGACATTGGGTTTTTCCAGATCTGTAGGAGAATATGGTTCGATCGTGATGGTATCGGCGAATCGCCCCTTTCAGGATTTGATTGCTTCGGTGCTGATTTGGCAGAGCTTGGAGAGCTATGACATTGTGGGGGCAACGGCGATCGGGACGGTGTTGCTGCTGATTTCTTTGGTGCTGCTGTCTCTGATTAACTGGTTGCAGGCTTGGGGGCAGCGGTATGGTGGCAGGTAACTGTGACTATGTTAATTTTCATGCTCCATCTCAATCTCACAGGGCAAGCATACTTGAAACTCAGTGCCTTTACCCATTGCACTATTAACCAATAAAAATCCACCATGATTTTTTAAAATTCCCACAGCCGTAGATAGCCCCAAGCCTGTCCCCCGATCGACTCCCTTAGTAGTAAAAAACGGATCAAAGATTTTTTCCAGATTTTCTGGCGAAATACCAGTGCCGGTATCACGAATAGTTATCGATACATAAGAGCCATTCCGGGCATCGGGATGTATTTGGCTGGTGTTGGCATCCAGATCTAAATTGTGAGCTGAAATTCTGAGTGTACCGCCGCTGGGCATGGCATCCCGAGCATTGACCAATAGATTCATCAATACTTGGTGGACTTGGGTATGGTCAGCCATCACCAACCGCAGAGGTTGATTAACAAAGTCTTCGATGACTTCGATCGAACTGGGGAAAGTTTGGCGGGCAATATTTAATACGGCGGTGAGCAGCGGAATAATTTCTACTGATCGATGTTGACTGGCCGTACCCTGGGCAAAAGAAAGAATTTGTTGCACCAAATCACTGCCTCGGTGAGCACTTTCTTCTAGCATTTCAATCAGCCTGCGACTGCGCCGATCTAGGTTGGGAATCGCCAATGGTAGCAACTGAGATGCGGCCAAAATTGGCGTAAAAATATTATTCATATCATGGGCAATTCCACTGGCCAAAGTACCCAAAATCTCTAAACGCTGGGCGCGTAGCATCTGCTGCTCATGTTTTTTCTTGTCCGTAATATCAGTAAAAGAAGCCACTACAGCGTATGGATTAGTTTCACCTTCATGCACCAAAGGCCGAGAATTGATCGAAATCCAGATCACTGATTCATCTGATTGCACTAGCCCCATCACCACATCTCGATAGGATAAACCAGTGCGAAAAGACTGCATGGAGGGATGCTCAACGCTCAGAAAAGGTGAGCCGTTTTCATGGATCGATCGCCAGCGCGGAATATAAGAAGAAGTATCTAAAATCTCGGCTACTGTCATCCCTAAAATACTGGCAGCACTGGGATTACAAGCCAAAATATCCCCAGCAGCATTTTGAAACACAATCCCTGTATCTAGTGCGGCCATGATCGATCGATAGCGATCGGTGGCTTCCTGTAATGATGCTTCGACTTTGCGACGTTCGGCAATTTCTTGTTCTAGCTGCATGTTAGATAAAGCAATGGCAGCAGTGCGCTCTTCGATGCGAGTCAAGGTCTGTAACAAAGTGGTTTGAGTCACCACCCCCAAAACGTCGCCAGCTTGGTTGAGTACTGGCAAATAAACCAGTTGATGCCGATACAAAATTGCCAGGGCACTCAGGATAGTTTGGTCTTCGTTCAACGTCAAAGTGATCGGTTGGATGGGCAGCACGTCAGCTAAAACGGTTGCTTGCAAATCTTGACCAATGGCGACAGCCCGCACCGCATCTCGATCGGTAAAAATTCCTTGAAAAACTCCACCATCCATCACCAGGATGTACTTCCCCTGGGGAGACAAATCCATTTGTCTAATTGCCGTTAGCAAATTCACCCCACTCGGAAGCTGCAATGGCATTTGGTCAACGGCTGCCATCAAAGGTGGTAAATCGAGTAAGAGGCTTTGATTAGACATGACTTCACCCAGGAAGTAAGGGCACCCGATGTAACAACCTTACCTTATTTAAATGGCGTAAATTTGGATGATCTGCAAAAAAAGCACTAAGGATGTCACCTTTTACAACTGGTTTACCCTTATTATTTATAAAGAATATCTTAAATTTTATTGCTAATTTATGACTCAATCTCCTCTGCGATCCATTTCAGCACAGCACTCTAGCCCCACTGACTCTCTTCAGCCTTGGCAGACCACTACCGAGTTCATCGCCAGACACATTGGCCCTCAGGCTGTGGATGTACGGAAAATGTTGGCTGTATTAGGATTTACCAGCTTAGATGAGTTGACGGCTTATGCAGTGCCAACCGATATTCAACTTCAGCAGCCCTTGGCAATTCCGATCGGCACCACCGAGCAACAGGCGTTGACTAGGTTGAAATCGATCGCCAGCCAGAACCAAGTCTTCCGCTCTTTTATTGGCTTAGGATACTACAACTGCATCACCCCTGCGGTAATTCAGCGGAATATTCTAGAAAATCCTGGCTGGTACACCCAATACACCCCCTACCAACCAGAAATTTCTCAAGGTCGCCTAGAAGCACTGCTTAATTTTCAGACCATGGTGATGGATTTAACTGGGATGTCGATCGCCAATGCTTCGCTGCTAGATGAAGGCACCGCCGCCGCTGAAGCGATGACCATGAGCTACGGAGTACAGACTAAGAAAGGCTTACAGCGCTATTGGGTATCGGCAGACTGCTTTCCCCAAACCATTGATGTCTTGCAAACCCGCGCCCAGCCCTTGGGCATCGAAATCGTAGTGGGTGACTGGCAAAATATTGATTTTAGCCAGGGCTATTTTGGTATTTTGCTACAATACCCAGCGGCTGATGGGGCGGTACACGACTATCGATCGATCATTAAAGCAGCTCAGGAGGCTGGCGCGATTATTACGATGGCGGCGGATTTGTTGAGCTTAACTTTGCTGGCCTCTCCTGGATCTTTGGGTGCCGATATTGTGGTGGGCAGCAGCCAGAGATTAGGGGTGCCCTTGGGTTACGGTGGCCCTCACGCCGCGTACTTTGCTACCAAAGAAGAGTACAAGCGCCAGCTACCCGGCAGATTGGTAGGAGTCTCTAAAGACAAACGCGGCAACATGGCCATGCGACTTTCTTTGCAAACTCGTGAACAGCACATTCGCCGCGATAAAGCTACTAGCAATATTTGTACTGCGCAGGTGTTGCTGGCTATTATGGCTGGGATGTATGGGGTATACCACGGCCCGGCTGGTTTGAAGGCGATCGCGACCCGAGTGCATAGCCTGACTCAGATTTTGGCTGCTGGTTGCCAGAAGCTGGGCTTACCGGTAGTTCAAGAAAATTTCTTTGATACCGTAACAATTTCTGTCTCTCATGCCGAACAGGTGATCAATAAAGCCGTGTCACGGGAAATTAACTTGAGATCGATCGATGCCCAAACCATCGGCATATCTCTAGATGAAACTAGCGCGAAGCAAGATGTGATTGATCTCTGGGCATTATTGGCAGACAAAGTAGATTTCACTTTTAGCGAAATCGCCGAATCTTTAATACTCAAGGCCAATCCTCATGCAGATTTGGTCAGAGCCAATGACTATTTAACTCACCCAGTATTTAATAGTTATCATTCCGAAACCGAGCTACTACGCTACATCAATCGCTTGCAATCTAAAGATTTATCATTAGCGCAGGCCATGATTCCGCTGGGTTCTTGCACGATGAAGCTGAATGCCACTGCCGAAATGCTGCCGGTAACATGGCCGGAATTCGGCCAAATTCATCCCTTTGCACCAGTTAACCAAACTCAAGGCTATGCCACCCTCTGTAAGGAATTGGAGCAGTGGCTATCAGAAATTACCGGTTTTGCTGGAATATCTTTGCAGCCTAACGCTGGTTCCCAGGGAGAATATGCCGGACTATTGGTAATTCGGGAATATCACCAGCAGCGTAACGACAGTCAGCGAAATATCTGCTTAATTCCCCAATCTGCCCATGGCACCAATCCAGCCAGCGCAGTGATGGCCGGGATGCGGGTAGTGCCGGTGAAATGTGATGACCAAGGCAATATTGATGTAGCTGATTTAAAAGCTAAATCGATCGAACACCAAGCTAATTTAGCGGCCTTGATGGTGACATATCCTTCTACTCACGGGGTATTTGAAGCATCGATCCGGGAAATTTGCCAAGTGATTCACGACCACGGCGGCCAGGTCTATATGGATGGGGCAAATCTGAACGCCCAAGTGGGTCTCTGTCGCCCCGGTGACTTTGGTGCCGATGTTTGTCACCTGAACTTGCATAAAACTTTCTGTATTCCCCATGGCGGCGGTGGCCCTGGCGTTGGTCCGATCGGGGTGGCGGCTCATTTGGTGCCCTATTTACCCGGACATCCCTTGGTAAAAGTTGGTGGTGATAAGGCGATCGGGGCAATCTCGGCGGCTCCTTGGGGCAGCAGTAGCATTCTGCCTATTTCTTGGATGTACATCGAAATGATGGGTGGCCAGGGTCTAAAATTGGCGACTCAGGTAGCAATTTTGAATGCCAACTATATTGCTAAACGCTTAGAAGGTCACTATCAAGTCCTCTATACCGGCAATCGGGGCTTGGTTGCTCACGAGTGTATTTTGGACTTGCGGGAGTTTAAGAAAACCGCTGATATCGATGTAGATGATATCGCTAAGCGCTTGATTGACTATGGCTTCCATCCACCTACTGTGTCTTGGCCAGTGGCTGGGACGGTGATGGTCGAACCTACTGAAAGTGAGTCTTTGGCGGAACTCGATCGGTTCTGCGATGCCTTGATTGCTATTCGGCAAGAAATTCAGGCGATCGAAAGTGGCGAGGTGGCTCCAGATAACAATCTGCTGAAAAATGCTCCTCATACTCTGGCTGATTTGGTAGATGCCAATTGGGATCGTCCTTACGATCGGGAAACCGCTGTTTTCCCGGTGGCTAACCTGAAGAACTTTAAGTTCTGGCCAACGGTGAACCGCATTGATCAGGCTTACGGCGATCGGAACCTAGTTTGTAGTTGTCCTTCGATGTCTGAGTACTAGCAATAAAAATCTGCTTGCATATAAACAGAAAAGCTAGGTTGTGGGCACTGCCCACCCTACAACTACTGTTTCTCGATGTCTGAGTCCTTGTGTCCAAAAAATCTCTCCGATATACAGGGAGAGATTTTTTGGCCTTGAAAGGCAGAAATGCTCCTGTCATCTCACAATTTCGGTCAAATCAGCTTTTGAAGGTGGTGAATATTCTCTGAAGAGGTACATCAACAGTTGCACTAAATAGTGGGATGCCAGCAGGTGTGACGTGGTTCGGCTTTGATGACAGATGCTGAGTTATAATGGCGATCTCTTATGTTTTTAGTCTTATGAGCGCATCTTCTACATATAGGATACTTTTGGAAAACACCTCTGAAGGAAAAGCTTTGGCAACTGTGTTGGAACTACCTGAATGTCGAGTAATGGCTGATACTATTGATAGTGCTCTGATCGAAGTTCAGCAACAGTTGAGCAGGCGCTTAGCTAAAACCGAAGTTGTTTCGATTCAAGTGCCAAATAATTCAATCCAGGCTGAGCACTCAACATTTGAGCATCCAATGTTAAAATTCGCGGGGATTTTTAAAGATGACTCTGATTTTGCTATTGTAATGGATAGCATTAAAGAAGAAAGAGCAATTACAGAAGCGGAAGACCAATGACTCTATCAATTCTAGATACTGACTCTGCTTCATTGTTTTTAGCCGGGAATCAAACATTGATTGATCGAGTAATCTGTAGAGTTCCGCATGTTGTGACTACAATCATCACTGTGCAGGAACTTTTTAATGGTTGGGCTGGCCGCATCAATGACCCAAAAGAAGCTAAAAATTTGGTCAGAATCTATGGCAAGCTTTCGCAAACCACAGAGTTTTTGAAGACCATGGATATATTGCCATTTAGTGAATCAGCAAATGATTACTATCAAAGTCTTTTATCAGAATATCATTTTCTGGCAAAGAAAAGATTGGAAAAGGATCTTCGTATCGCTTCTATTGCTTTGTCGATCGAAGGTACTGTGATTACATGTAATTACAGAGATTTTTCACAAATACTTGGAGTTAAAATTGAAGACTGGACAATGTAACCAGTCTCATGCTTCGCTTTGTAGAACTCAACATTTTCACCGAACTCACCGCTACATTCAGAACATTAGAACGTAATGATGCAGCCACCCTTACCGGCTATTTCCGCAGCTTTGGCTATGTCTCACCAATATGACTAAGGATTTGTTGGCATTTAATAAATTTTTGATATTCTTGGGCATAGTGTTCGTTGATATGAGCTTTTATACCTCGATCGAGATCTTGAAATGCTGCATCTAAATTAGGATAGCTACTTTTGCCTTCATAGACAGTGCCACCATGAGAATATGCCCTAACAAAGGATGAAACCATTTCATCGTCTCCTATTTCGATCCAGCCGATTTCTTCTACGAAGTAGTCGATACTAGGATATTTTTCTGCGAAGGTTTTGGATTTTGGCATGGTATGAGCGGAATCTGGATTTTAAGATTTTAGTGAATGAGGGGTCGATCGAAAGATTGATTATCTGCCCAGCTAAAAAAGAAAGCCCAAACTAGCTGAGCTTTCTTTTTTGGTTAATATTTAATCACACAGGTGCAATCATCGATCAGTCAAACAATCCAGATCCCAAATGATGGGTTGTGCTTCGGCTCCGCAACAGCCCACCGGAGTTGTTTTATACTAAAAATCTGGATTCCTACGTTACACCGAATACAACAACCATACCTAGCACCGCACCAAGAAAGATTAACGCATAGAACTGAGCGCGACCATTCTCGAAGTACTTCAGTCCCTCACCGCCCAGCAGCGTGGCCAGACCAGTAAGATTCACTGCACCATCCACCACTCGATAATCTATTTCCATTACCTGGCGAGCAACTCGGCGTAAACCGATTACAAACACCTGGTTATAGACATTATCGAAGTACCACTTATTCAACGAGAAATTGTAGAGAGTGGGAATTTTAGCCGCGATCGACTGCGGAGAAATCTTACCTTGCAGATACATCATTGCCGCCAAAGTAATCCCCATCAGCACAATTCCCACCGAACTACCACCCATCACCAAAAACTCCGTCAGATCAAACTCATGAGCAGCTTCTACCGCACCAGGAGCATGGATAAATTCCCCAAAGTAATTGTGGAAAGGCGTACCCACCAACCCAATCAAAGCCGAAGGAATCGCCAACATCACCAAAGGCAAAGTCATCGTCCAAGGCGACTCATGGGGTTCATTAGCATGGTGCTGGTGATCATCATGAGCTAGCTCAGCCACATTCATCGCGCCCGGGCCAAAGTTGGCACGACCTAGTAACTGATTTTTAATGACCTCATCAGTACCCCGAAACTTACCTTCAAAAGTACTGAAATACATCCTGAACATATAGAACGCAGTCATCCCCGCCGTCAGATAGCCCACTAACCACAAAGCCGGGTTAGCAGCAAAAGCCTCACTCAAAATCTCATCCTTCGACCAGAAACCAGCAAAAGGCGGAATTCCACAAATTGCCAAAGTTCCTAACAAGAAAGTAAAAGAAGTCACCGGCATATACTTGCGCAGACCACCCATCAAACGCATATCCTGCGCCAGAGCTGGGTTATGACCCACCACATCTTCCATGCCGTGAATGACCGAGCCAGAACCCAAGAACAACATCGCCTTAAAGTAAGCATGAGTCATCAAATGGAACAAACCAGCCCCATAGGCACCCACACCCATTGCCATCACCATGTATCCCAACTGAGACATAGTGGAATAAGCTAAGCCCTTCTTAATATCGTTTTGGGTAATTGCAGTTGTGGCTCCAATCAAGGCCGTTGCGGCACCAGTCCAAGCAATTACGTTCATTGCTGCGGGCACATGTTCAAACACCGGGTACATCCGAGCAATCAAGAACACCCCAGCCGCCACCATGGTTGCGGCATGAATCAAAGCCGAAATTGGAGTAGGGCCTTCCATCGCGTCAGGTAGCCACACATGCAATGGCGCTTGAGCTGACTTAGCCACCGGTCCCATAAATACCAAAATGGCAAAGACCACCGCCAAGGTGCTACTGATCGCACCAGAACTTACTAACTGTTCTAGACGTTCTCCCATCAAGCCAAACTCAAAAGTGCCAGTCGCCCAATAGAGACCCAGCATTCCTAACAGCAAGCCAAAATCACCAACCCGGTTGGTCACAAAAGCTTTTTGGCAGGCATCAGCCGCAGCAGGCCGATCGAACCAAAAACCGATCAGCAGGTAGGAACACATCCCCACCAGCTCCCAGAAAATATACACCTGCACCAAGTTGGGGCTAATTACCAACCCCAACATCGAAGAGCTAAACAAGCTCAAATAGGCGTAAAAGCGCACATAGCCTTTGTCGTGCGCCATGTAACCATCGGTGTAAATCATCACCAACAGCGCCACGGTGGTCACAATTACCAACATCAGCGCCGTGAGATGGTCGATCGTGTAGCCCATCTTCAGATGGAAACTACCCGCCGCCGCCCAATCGATCGAATACAAATAGGTAGGATGCCCTTGGAATTGGCTCCAAAGCAACCCTATAGACATCAACATCGCTGCGCCGATCGCAGAGATGATCACCACAGCATTGGCCTGACGGAGGCCATTCGTAAATTTATTAAAAGAGATTAGCCCCAGACCGACCAGCATGGCTCCTAAGAGCGGCAGAACTGGAATTAGCCAGGCGTATGTGTAGAGTGCTTCCATCGGCTCGCTTATGAAAATTCAAGTGGACACTAGCTTAGCGCAGCATCCACACTATCATAATCAAGCTCTGAGTCAGTGGCAGGAGATCGAGTAGTTTATTTGCAAATCTTTAAGCAGAGAATATTTTTAGGCCAAAATTCGATCGCGAGAAATCAGGATGTTATCTAGGCTGTGTTGCAGGTCATCCCGATTATTGAACCGATCAAACCGCTGCACTACTTCGCCATTGGCAAACAGCAGCAGAGTAGGCAGAGTGCGAATCCGATAAGCACTTGCCAGCCTTAAATTATCATCAGCATCGATGTTTAAGACTTGAATTTGCTCTTCCCAAGTGGGGATCGCCCGGTCAATCAGAGGCTGTAAGATTTTGCACAGACCACACCAAGGAGCACCAAAGTTCAACAGCACCAAGTGCTGGTGTGAAGCGAGCAAAACCATTTCAGTAAAGTTCTTTTCCTCTACAGATTGCTGCATGATGTGTTCTTAAGAATTTTTTATATGTAGATGATATTACACCCATTTTTTCAGGATGGGAAGAGGGCGGGGATCGCGCAGTGGTTATCTACTCCGCCAAATTGCCTAAGCCAGGGCTTTGTGGCGTAAAAAGCTCAAATGAGAAGTGAGCTGGCTATGACGACGAGTAATCAGTAAAGGAGAGTTACAGTGCAGCGCCAGTTCATCGGTATAGCGACCCAAAGTATTCCGCTGCACTCCCCAGTTGCGACTAGTCCCGGCGATCGTTAAATCAGCGTCCCGAGATTCGGTAATCACTGTGCCCATTAAGCTTTCGCTCGCGATCGTCTCCAAGTGAATTCGCCCCCGCACATCGCTAGGTAGATCGGCGATCGATTGGTTCATTTCATAACTCAACTCGCTCACCGTCAAAGACAAAGGTGAGAGTTGTAAAACATGCAAAGAGCGCTGATCGTCGTTAAACAACAGACGAAGAGCTAACTCTAAAGCCAAATCATCATGAGTATTAGCGGTGTAGGGCACCAAAATTTTTTGATATTGCCGCTTAGGCATCCCTTCTATGACTTCGCTGGGCAGGTTGGCATCTACCAATACGGCTACATCGGTCGCCGCCGTAGCCAAAATCTGTCGCACCCGGCCACCTAATCGATCGCGGCTAAAAGCCGATCGATGCCAGCCCAACAAAATTAAATCTGGTCGATCGAGCACCACCAAGTCAGCGGTTTTTTTGGCTACATCAAAACCAACTTGGACAATTGGCTGAATTTTATTTTGAATTGAGAGGGGATCGATCGTCCCCACCAAAGTTTGCAGCTCTTGGCGACGGTTGGCGATCAATCTTTCTACTTCTGCTGGAGAACTTTGGTACAGATAGTCTTCTTCTAATTCCAACAAACTCAATGGATGAACAATCGACATTTCCTCGGGGTTGTGGGCGATCTCTACCGCCAGTTCAATCAAACCTTTTTGGGTGTTAGGATTGGCCACGGGTACCAAAATCCGATAATCGGTAGCCGGGGGAATCACTGGCACCATCGCATCAAAATGCTGCTGGCGTAAAAGCTTTTTCGGGTAGGTCCACTCCACCAGCGGCGAAGTCATAAAGGTAGTAGTTAACGCCATGATTACCAACATGGCAAACAATAGGTCGTTAATCACCCCAAGCTGAAGACCAATATTCAACACAATCAACTCAGTTAAGCCACGGGTATTCATCAACCAACCCAAAACCGATGCCTCCCGCTCGGGTAATCCCAGGCTTTTAGCAGTCAAATAAATTCCCACATACTTGCCAATAATCGCCACTGCCAAAATGATCCCGCAAACCAACCATAGGTAGGGGCTATCGATCAGGCCAATTTTGGTTTTGAGTCCGCTGTAAACAAAAAATACCGGCAATAAAAAAATCAAGACAAAATCTTCGGTTTTTTGAGCGATTTCTCTGACCATTCCCTCATTTTTGGGCATAGCCGCCCCAATTAAAAATGCCCCAAAGATAAAGTGAATGCCGATCTCTTCGGCAATTAAAGCCGAAGTAACCACCGACATATAAACCACCGCCAGCAAAATTTGGCTGACTCGGTTAGAGCGATTGTAATGAGCCGCCAGACCTTGCAGTAACCAGCGTCCGACCGTGAGCATAAACACGATATAGAGCAAAGACAGACCGATATGGGGCAAGGCGGTGTAAATATTGTTGGTTCTGGCTACGGCGATCGCCAAGGCCAACAGACACCAAGCAGCTACATCATCAACAGCAGCACAGGTGAGAGCGAGAGAGCCGATCGGAGTGTTTTGCAGATTGCTCTCGCTAATGATTCTGGCTAAAACTGGAAAGGCGGTGATAGAAAGCGCCGAACCAAAAAACAGACTAAAAGCTAACAGCGATGTTTGGCTACCTTGACCTATGGGGTATAGCCACAGAGCTAAGCCCCCCGCTAGTAAAAATGGCAGAATGATCCCGGCTGCTGAAGTAAACACCGCCACCCGAACTTTGCCCTTAAGATACTTGGGGTCAAGCTCTAGCCCAATTAAAAACATGAAAAAGATCAGGCCGATTTGTGCCAATACTTCCAAAATTGGCGCAGTGCTGGGCGGAAACAGTCTTTGTTGAGTAACCGGAAAAATTTTGCCCAGCAAGGATGGTCCTAGCATAATGCCAGCCATGATTTCCCCAATTACCAAGGGCTGTTTGATCGCACGGAACAACAGGCCCACAAGGCGCGAGAATCCAATGACTATCAGTATTTCTAGCAATACCAACGAGACTGTATTCATACAATAATTAAGGCTGATGGCAAAACATTCCTCATTGTAGCAGGTGAGTTCTGGTCTGTAATCCATGGTAATCGGTATACTTAGATACCAAAAGTATCTTGATGGCATCGATGGGATCGCTTAGCCTGCTTCATGCCAATAGCACTATTGATGCTCTTGATTCTCTGGCATAGCAGCTTCCTGATATCTTGGTCACGACACAGGGCGCGGTAATTATAAGCTTGGCTAGTCTCTAAAAAAGAAATCGTGGACAGGCGCTGAAGTGCTTGATGTATAAGCTTTTGAACTTTTTGCGATCGAGATGCCAATTTTTGCTAATATTAGGTTTAATATTCTAATTTTTATTCTTAAATCCACCATGAAAACCTATGATTTTGATCGGGGCTACCAGACGATTTAATTCTTTCTAGATCTACCTTGTATCAAGGGCTACAGCCTTCTGTAGACTGCGATCTACTTATGTTTACTTATATATTTCATCAGCTAAACTTAACACTCAATATTCTAGTTCGGATAATTTAAATCTTGATTCTTTCCGAGTTCTATCTTCATTTATTTAGATCGAAAAGCTTTCTTGTTTATTGAGCCTTGGTTGCTTTACTGGCAAACCTATCTGGTCTTGGCTATATTTTTTTATACTCAATCGTAGTTTTACGGCTCTAATTACTTTTCGAAATAGCTTATATTCACTGCCTGCCAAAACAAATATACTTAATTTAATATGTTAACGCTTATCAAGCATCTATCCATTTTTGTGGATGGAAACAATATGTTTTATGCTCAGCAGAAAAACGGGTGGTTCTTCGATCCCAAGCGCGTTTTGGAGTACTTCACCAACGAACCTGATGTCAATTTGGTCAATGCCTTTTGGTATACTGGACTCAAAGATCCCCAAGATCAGCGGGGGTTTCGAGATGCCTTAATTGGTTTGGGCTATACCGTAAGAACTAAAATTCTCAAAGAATATTATGATGACAACTCTGGTCGCTACTCCCAAAAAGCCAATTTAGATATCGAAATTGTAGTAGATATGTTTAATACGGTAGAACAATACAACCGGGTGATTTTGTTCAGTGGAGATGGCGATTTTGAGCGGGCAATTGAACTACTTCGCTCTAAAAATACCCATATTACGGTGGTTTCTACTGAGGGGATGATTGCGCGGGAGTTACGAAATGTGACCGATCGCTATATTGACCTAAACAGCATTCGGGATCAAATCGAAAAGGTCGATATCTCTCAAGATTTATCTTTATCTCTACCATCACGACAAATTTAGCTATGGGTGACAAACGAAGGTAGTTGCCCAAACTCATCAACTGCTTCACCTGTGGTAGGATGAATCCTCAATATTCTCTGAAAACCGCTGGACTGTATGAACCTTGCCCCCATCGCCCCCAACTGGCAAAACCTGGCCGATCGAGCAATCCAGGGAGAAGCATTGGATAAAGCAGCAGCCCTCGCAGTACTTCAAGCACCAGATAGCGAAATTTTAGACCAAGTGGCCGCCGCTTACAAAGTGCGTCGTCACCACTGGAGCAACCGCGTGCGGCTCCACTTTTTACTCAACGCCCAAAGCGGACTCTGCCCCGAAGATTGCCACTACTGCTCCCAATCCAAAATCTCTACCGCCGAAATCGAAAAATATCCCCTAATGGCCGAAGAGAAAATCTTGGCCGCCGCTGATCGAGCAGCTAGCTACAAAGCTGCTACATTTTGTATGGCCATCTCCGGTCGATCGCCCAACGAACCTACCTTTGAAAAAATCCTTGCTGCCATCCGCGCCGTCAAATCGCGCCACGACATGAAAGTATGTACCACCCTGGGCTTACTTTCTGCCGAGCAAACCCAGCGTCTGGCTGAGGCCGGAGTTGATCGAGTCAACCACAACCTCAACACCGCCGCAGAACACCACAGCGATATCTGCACCACCCATACTTACCTCGATCGACTTACCACCGTTAAAAATGTCCAAGCAGCCGGAATTACCACCTGCTCTGGCGGAATCTTCGGGATGGGTGAAACCGATGAAGATATTGTCAGCCTTGCCTTTGCTTTGCGAGAACTAGCCGTCACTAGCGTGCCTTTAAACTTCTTGATTCCTATTCCTGGCACTCCCTTTGGTGGCTTCACCGATCTGACCCCCCAACGCTGCCTGCGCATTCTCTGCCTGTTCCGGCTACTGTTACCCAGCCAAGAAATCAGAATTGCTGGCGGACGCGAAGTACAACTGCGATCGCTGCAACCCCTGGGTTTATATGTGGCCAACTCTATCTTTGTGGGCGATTACCTCACCACCCCCGGTCAAGCGGCACAGGCCGACTGGCAAATGATTGCCGATGCTGGCTTTGTATTAGAAGCTGCCGATGGTTCGGCATTATCCTCAGACATTTTGGCTTCAATCTGTTAAAATCTAGTCCTACAGCCCAGTGCTGCTATGAGATTAGCGGCCATCTGTATAACTAGCTACCACCTATACCAAGTTTGACCATGCTGGACGATCTGCAAGTACTAGAATGTTCACTCCGAGACCAGCTTCATGCCCATCTGGGTAGGGTCTTGCCCTTCCAGGTGCAGTGCATATTTAAAGATGGAGTGTTGTGGGTGTTGGCTCAACACGCCCAAGAAGTTGTGATCGATACCCAAGAAACTTTTCGGGTATTAGAAAAAACCTTGCAGGCCGAGCAGCCCGATCGACAGCTACCAGTCAAACTCTACTTGCGCAAAGCCGGAGATAAAAAGCCTTACAGCACCGAGAATTTCACCATCTATCCTTCTATTAAAGATGCTTTGCCCGGTGAGGCGGCACCTTCGATCGATATTACAGAATTGCATGGTCAGGAGGAATCCGCTCCAGAGGCTATCCAACCAGAGACTATTCAAACTGTCGATAAACCTGATTTAGTTACTGAAATCAATGCTCCAGCAGCATCTTTGATGATCGATCCAGATTCTTCGATCCACACTGATTTTATCACTCCTCCCACTGCGACCTCCTTCGCCAAAGAAGCTGAAACCGGATCTATATCTAATATTCAAACCGACTTAAAAGATTCAGCCAAAGAATCTGTTGATGCCGAAGAATTTGTAGACCCAGAAGTAAATCGCGCCAAAGAAATTTTAGATCGCTTAGCTTTAGGCACTATGCCCACTGCTACTGCCGATCCCAACTATTTTGTAGAATCTGATGCCGACAGCTCTTTTTTGCAGCAGCACAGAGCTGAAACTAATCTAGATCCCAGTACCGGCGATGCCCCTTCGGATAGTTTTAATGATGCCGCCGCTTTTGCTAGCGATATCGAAAATTCTTTTGCCTATAGCAAAGTAGAGCCGCCAAAGTCTCATCTCAAAGGGCTATTAATTGCCAGTGGCATTGGAGTTGGTTTGTTGGGAGCCGGAGGCTATGGTTTAAGTCGCCCCTGTGTGATGGGTGCCTGCCCTCAGTTACAACAATCACAGGCATTAGCCGAAAAATCTTTGAATGTGTTGAATGGTGAAGCAACTGGCAAACAAATTTTAGAGGCTCAAGAGAGTCTGCGCCAAAGTTTAAGCCAGTTTAAATCTGTACCTTTCTGGTCAACTTCTCATGGCAAAGCCCAAGCTGATTTAAAACAATATGAACAGCAGGCGGCAATGTTAGATATCACTGTAGACGGCATGAAAAAAGCCGATCGAGCATCCCGGAAAACTTTTAAGCAGCCAGTTTCGCAAGAAACCTGGAAAGAGAGTAAAAAGCTGTGGGAAGGAGCAATTAGTGACTTGAGCAAAGTTGCCCCTGGTAGCCGCGCCTATCCTTTAGCTCAACAAAAGTTAGTAGAATATCAAAAAAAATTAGAAAAAATTAATCAAAATATTACCAGCGAGGTTAGCTCTGACAAAGTTTTAGCTAATGTGAAATCTTTAGGGACTGCTCTGACTGCCAAACAGGCTGAAAATAAAACCTTAGAAGATTGGCAAGCTAGTCAAAAAAGCTGGACAGCATTTAATGAGCAAATTGCCGAAATCCCCCCAGATGTGACTGCTTATCCAGAAGCTCAAAAGCTGTTAAAAGATTATCAGCCCCAAATCGCCGGGGTCAATGAGAAGCTCAACAAAGAAAAAAAGAATACCGAGATTTATGAAAAGGCTCAAGCTGATGCAGCAGAGGCAAAAAAGATAGCAGCACAAAAGCCTGAGGAATCTTTAGCTAGTTGGAATCGGGCAATTTCTAACCTGCAAAATATTCCCCGAGACAGCATTTATTTACCCAAGGCTGAGGCATTGATTGCGGAATACACCAAATCAATGAAAAAAACCGAAGTGACAGTAGTGGGAGAAAAGAAAGCACTCCAAGCGGCTGAAGCACTGAAAAAAGTTTGTGAAGGCCAACTGAAAGTTTGTAGCTATAAAGTAACAAACGATAAAATTTCGGTTACATTGTTGCCAGAATATGCCAAGACGGTACGGCAACGAGCTACTGATGCCAATAAAGAAGCCGATCGCAATGCTCAAATGGGTCTTCGTAAACACGTTGACAGTTTAGGAGATGCGCTAGAATCGGTCAGCAATACTTCAGAGATACCACTACAGCTATTTTCAGATAGTGGTAAGCTGTTGCAACTTTATTCGCCTCCCAAAACTTGATCGGGGTTGGTCATAGCCAAAAACACATCTTCGAGGTTGGCGCGTCGCCGTCGTACTTCGTGGACTGCGATATTTTGAGCGACCAGTGCAGAAACTAGCTCTGAACCGATATCTTGAGCAGCGACAGCTTCGACAGATAATAGTGATCTGCCCGGAGTTGTTGCCGGTAATATTTGTACTGAGTTAACCAGTGGTAGGCTCTGTAATATTTTTTGAATCTTGGTGGCTTCGCCGCTGCATTCCAGTTCGTAGCTGCTGCTGGTATCTAAAACCTGGGTGAGATGGGCAGGGCTATCGATCGCCAGTACTTTACCCTGATGAACAATGGTAACTCGCTGGCAGGTCATTTGCACTTCGGCCAAGATATGACTAGAGAGCAAAATGGTATGGTCTTGAGCCAATTCTTGAATGAGGCTACGAATGCTAATGATTTGGTTGGGATCTAAGCCTCTGGTGGGTTCATCTAAAATAATTACGGGGGGGTTATGAACGATCGCCTGGGCAATACCCAGCCGTTGGCGATAGCCTTGGGATAGTTTGAAGATCGGGCTATTTTGGTATTCTTTCAGTCCACAGCGATCAATCGCTCTTTGGGCGTATTGTTTACGATGTCGTCCGGGAACTTGACCAAGGGCAGCGGTGAATTCTAAGAAATCTTGCACCTGCATTTCTTTATATAAGGGGACGGTTTCGGGTAAGTAACCAACTTGTTTGCGGGCGGCCAAGGTCTGAATATCGTGGCCTGCAATGGTGGCGCTGCCGCTGCTAGGACGCAAGGCTCCGGCTAAGATCCGCATAATGGTAGTCTTACCGGCACCGTTGACTCCTAGTAGCCCCATGACTTCGCCAGACTGGACGCTAAAGCTGATATCTTCGATCGCTGGTTTACTGCCGTATTTTTTGCCGAGCTGGCTTACTTCGATCGTCATGGTGCAGGCTGAAATATTGGCTATTGACAGCTTACTCGATTTGGTTGGTTCTTGTTCACCACGTCCAAGGGTCAGTTGATTGATGGACAAAATGAATTAGCCGTGATAGATTAAAGCTAAAGAACAACATTTTTGTTGTTATGCCTAAACCTAATGGAGCTAGTGTATGCCGCCATTCGACAAAAATGGCAATTTGCCGAGGGGGATTTATGAAGTGATTTGGTCGGAGCTTGAAGATCGCTTTGCTTTCAATGATCATCGTCGGCAATTGCTCCTCGGTCTGATGCAGGCTTTGCTGCTGTTGGCTAAAGTTGGTTGTCGGCGGGTTTATATCGGAGGCAGTTTTATTAGTAATAAGGAGTACCCTAATGATTTCGATGGTTGTTTTGATGACTTTTGCATTGATTATGGTGCGATCGATGAAATATTCGATGACTACAATGCTCAGCAATCCAAATTTGGGGGAGTATTAATTAATGATGGAGCTTTTCACGGCTTCTTTCAAACAGATAGGAATAGTAATCCGAGAGGAATAGTTGCTATCGATCCAAGTGAGCTAATTAAATGAACACAAAAAAGCTGATCTAAATCAACATCAATCAATAAGTTCTATTTTAGAGAAGGAGGTCAATATATGAAGACTTTATACTTAACACCTGGATTAATTCCAATCTTATCAATGTGTCCAGTTATTATCCCTGACACTCATAACAAGAAAAATAAAGAAGTGGATAACAATAACAAGTCAATGAATCGTGTTCTGGTATACATCGATAATAGTAGATCATCATTGACTTCTAAGTTTAATGGTGACATCAAACCTCTTATGGGGATTGTCTCTGGCTTTTTTACGTGGGGCGATTCTTATGATCGTCAAACCAGATGTGAAACAATTAGAGCTAGAGATGTGTGCGGCTCTACTATGGGAGCTTTTAGAACTGGTTCTAAAAGTGGATTTCCCGTAGTATGTGCATCTGATATCTCTGCATTCAATCAACAGTCTAGTACTAAACAACTTGATATAGGTTTTAATATGATTCAGAATGAACATCAGTACAAGATCTCTCAAGGAAAAATCAGAGAGATTGAGCAATCCTTAGATCATCTATATAAAGAAAAGGAATCTCTACATCCTCGACAATTTAAAATGCGTGAAAACGGATTGCAAGGAACATTAACAGAGATTCAGGAAGAAATTAAAAAATATGATGCATTAAAAGAGAAGCCGATGGCTATTGAAATAAAATCCTTTGCTGAAATTCCAATCGCTTTGATTAAAGCACGCATTGCATCAGGAATGACTCAAAAAGATTTGGCAGAAAAACTAGGAATGAAAGAGCAACAGATTCAGCGATATGAAGCTAATCAATATGGCTCAGCAGGTTTTTATAGATTAGCCGAAGTAGCTGAGGCACTAGAAGTCACGCTGAGTGATAGTCTCCTAACTTTGCGCAGCTAAGATCGATAACTTACGATAAATAATTGATAATCACAAAATTGTAGAATCCCAATACAGTTCAAGATATCAAGAAATTTGTCAAATGGGGTGGGTGGAGCGGAGTCGATAGCGTAGCGTCGCTGTTAGGCGATACACCACCCCCCATGAATTCAGTGATTTCTATAGGTGTCCCATTCGACTCCGCTCAGGGAACACCCTTTATTAATTTCTTTGATTTTCATTGTTTAAGTGAACTATATTGGGCTGAGTAGTAAGACTTAGCCAATAAAAGCCCTTTCCCAAAACCAGATTAAGCTCATGACAATCACTCCAGCCGAAATCAGTTGGCGAATTTTTAGATCCCACTTAGATTTGCGCAGAAACCAGAGGGCGGCATAGACCCCGAGGATGATCGCAAACTGTCCTATCTCAATCCCCACACTAAAGCTAGCTAGAGAAGTCAGCAAATTAGTGCGGGGCAGCTCCAATTCCTGTAAAGCCGAAGAAAAGCCTAGGCCGTGGATTAGTCCAAAACCAAAGGCTAGCTGCCAGCGGGCTTTTGCTTCCTTGCGCCAAATATTCTCGGCGGCAATATAGGCGATCGACAAAGCAATGATAATTTCTACCCAGCGGCTAGGGAAAGACACTATATTTAAGGCTGCCAATGTAAGCGTAAAAGTATGAGAAAGACTAAAAGCCGTGACTACTTTGAGTATATACCGCAGCTCTCCACCCAACATCAGCAAACTGATTAAAAACAAAATATGATCGTAGCCTGTCCAGATATGCTCAATGCCCAAACCAATAAAGCTAATAATTTTTTGACCCAACGGGGCATCAATTAAAGCAACATTGTTGTTACTAGGAGTCAGGACTAAATTATCTAATTGATTGCCTCGGCTCACCTGTACCAAGCAGCGGGCAGTATTTACACCCGGTACAAACAAGTCATAGTTCATCTGCAATTGGTTTATCGGCTGTGGCCAATGGTAAGTTAACAGCAGGCTGCTATGAGTTCCAGGCGTAACGTTTAAATTACTGGGTAAATCAGTGGCTGTGCCAATTTTCACCTGAGATTCATCAGGTTTTTCGCCAGCCACCTTCAGGCGGATTTTTTCAGCTAGAAATTTTTGCAGTTCGGGCTGATGCTTAGTAATTTCAGCTTCTGATAGCTGCTTACTGCGATCGTCATCAAATTGCTCTAATAAGCCAGTCGGGATAGTGAGATTAATTGCTACATCTTGGGCTTTAACTTGAATATCGGCCACCGCCAAATCTGCCCAATGCGCCTGACTGGGCAAGCCTAAGGATAAAACCATCAAAAAGCCTATCCCCCAGGATGTGATGATTTTCCAGAATTTAGAAGTTTGAGGATAAATAGATAATAAATTTCTCAACATAAGATTCCCTGTAGACTGACTCATAGCTTTAAACAAAGCTCTCTAACTAGAGAGCTTTGTATCATTCTGTTGAAAAGCTAAACTAGCTTGACATCTGGCTTGCCCGGTAAGTTACCACTGCTGCCGAGTAAGTTGCTAAATGAAGTTGTAAATATACTATTAACAGACACAATTCCTGAATTAGAAAGAGCACCAAGGTTAACGGTATAGTTAGAAGAACTATTGCCAGAGCCAAAAGAACCCAGTGAGAAGCTATTTATTCCACCGCCAAAGCTATTACTGAAACTACTGCCAAAGACAGAGCCTGAATCAAAATACAGTGGGGTGAAAACGGCTGGAGGGAGCTGTACTATACTTGGATAGTAAGGTAACTGACCATCGAAAAAGCCTGACCTTAAATCGTTTGTGTAAGGATTATACAAGCTGGCGTAATTTACATCAGCATCTGCTGTAGCACGAATATACACACCTTCTCCGGTTAAGATATCTCGACCCCCAAAGACAAAATCATCCCCAGTAGGACCACTGTTTATGGCACCCTCAAGCCTACCTGGATTTTGACGCTGAAATTCAGTAAACAGCGTTAGTGCGTCAGCAGCAGTGATGTTATTCAAATCGGACATAATAAACTCCCAAAATAGATAGACAGCAATATACAATTACCTTCATGAATAAAGGATTTGAAGACTATTACGTCATGAATGTAAAAATGGATCTCTATTCAGATATTATTTTTCTCAGGTATATAATCACTGCCCGTTTGGTCATTTTTGAACTGCCAGCAAATTTTAGTGAGCTGCTAATTTTTGCAGCAGTCGATGCCCATCCTGAAAAACTTGCCAACCATCGCCAACTAACACCGCTGCAACTTGGTCTAATGCTGCCAATTTTTGTACCGAAGCGATCGCCTGGGATTTATCCACCAACTTAGCATCGGGTAGCATCATCAGTGAGCCAGCTTGATGTGCCCGCACCAAGTCACCAGTAATTAAAGTGGTATCCTGAAGCAACAGCGCCAACTCACCAGGGGTTTTAGAGCCATGCAGCTCGATCGCCTCTAAACCAGGCACGATCGCCTCACCATCACTCAACCAGCGCTGCACAGGAATCGGAAAAGAATCTTTCTCTCCATGAGGTGCAGCAACCTGAGCACCAGTTTTGGCGGCAATTTCCTCACTAGCCCGCAAATGGTCGGAGTTAGTAATCAAAATCCATTGAACACCGCCCAAAGATTCTAAATGTAGCCAGTTGTGTTCCGAGAGCGGCAAAGGGTCAATGAGAATATTGCCCTCGGGGCGAACCCAGGCAATGCTGTGAAAGTCTACGTTGCGATCGGCATCAAACTCAGACCAGCAGTATAAATCGGGGCGATGTAATGATTTCATGGTTTTAGCTAAAATTATATTGTAGTTATTTTATCTAATGCTCAGCTCTAATTAGAGCCTAGTGCTGTACTTGGCTTTGCAGCCACCAAATCCACAGTAGGACGCAGACATAAATAAGCCAACGCTCCCAATAACGGCACAAAGCAGAGGCTCCACAGCCAACTAGCCCCGCCTCGTCTGGCTAAATCGTCTTTAGCTAATACCGGAAACAGCGCAGAAAGCATCAAAAAATCTAGACTCATCACATGAATGAAGCGCTTGGTTTGCCACTGCTGTACAAAATCTGCCCATGCCCAGTTGCCTTGGCTGAGTCCATAGAACAATAAAGTTCCGGCACCTGCTGTAAGCAGCAGTGCAAACCAGCGAGAACCCACCACTTTTAATAATTTACTCGCAGCCGGATTAGTGTTGGGGTTCGGTTGACGCAGAGCCAGATACGGCAAAATAGCAAACGCTCCCACTGCAAAAGAAGCCCCACAAAACCAACCGGGCTTAAATCTCTGTGGTTTACCATCAAAGAGCATCACGGCAGCATAAATTGCAGGCCATACCCCCATCAGGTTAAACAGAGAAATAATCGCAGGATTAATGCCTGTCCATTTGCCAGTAGAAAGATCGATGATTAACTGCAAAGTGCTGGGGCTATCTGGAGGAGCCAAGAAAAAAGCGTAGCCAGAAAATGCCGCCCAGACCAACCAAAAGATCGCCATTACAATCCCCCAATAAATTCCCACAGTTTAACGCACCCAGAGAATCATGGGTCAGACTTTTATTGGGGTTCGCTGGCATTTAATAATACTGACTGCATTTTGCTTAATGTGGTAATTAATGTTTCCACCTGTTCTGCGGCTTTGAATACGCCAAGACCTCGGGCGGTGACTTTGCCAGAGGAATATACAAAGCGCGATCGCATACTGTCTGGTAAATTGCCTGCTAATAAATTCCAGGCTGGCTCTGCCATGGGTGTTTCTAGCACTACATGCTGCTTGCCATCGGGTTTAATGCGGCTAAAACCGAGCTGCTTGGCAATTTGCTTCAGTTCCACAATTCTAAACAACTGCTGGGCTGGCTTGGGGATTGCCCCATAGCGATCGACCCATTCCGCCGCGATCGCCACCAGCTCCTGTCGATCGATCGCTGCCGCCACTGCCCGATAGGCGCTCATCTTTTGATCTAAATCAGTAATATAGTCCGCTGGAATCAGCGCTGTTACATGAAGATCGATCTGGGTATCGTCTACTTGGGGAATCTCTTGGCCGCGAATCTCTTGGATGGCAGTTTGCAGCATTTCCATATATAGATCAAAGCCGATCGTTTCCATTTGACCAGACTGCTCTGCTCCCAACAAATTCCCCACCCCTCGAATCTCCATATCGCGCGTAGCTAACTGATAGCCTGAGCCAAGCTGAGCAAATTCTTGGATGGCGCGTAGTCTTTGTCTGGCTTGATCTGTCAACTTTTCTTCTTTGGGATACAGCAGCCAAGCGTGCGCCTGAATCCCGGCACGGCCTACCCGTCCCCGTAGCTGATAGAGCTGAGATAAACCAAAGCGCTGGGCATCTTCAATCAAAATTGTATTTACCCGAGGAATATCTAAACCAGATTCTACGATCGTGGTACAAAGTAACAAATCGGCTTCCCCAGAACCAAAAGCCAGCATGGTGGCCTCTAGTTGTCCTTCATCCATTTGACCATGGGCGATCGCGGTACGACAGCTCGGCACTAACTCCCGAATAGTAGCAGCAATTTCTTCGATGCCTTCAACTCTAGGCACTACATAAAACACCTGTCCACCCCGCTCTAATTCCTGACGAATTGCCGCGCTAATTACTTCGGTTTTGTAGGGAGAAAGATGGGTCTGAATCGCGCGGCGGGAAGGTGGCGGTGTAGTGATCAAACTCATTTCTCGCACCCCAGACAAAGACATATATAGGGTTCGGGGAATCGGGGTAGCCGAGAGCGTCAACACATCCACCTGACTCTTCATGGTTTTAATTTTCTCTTTTTGATTTACCCCAAACCGCTGTTCTTCATCGACTACTAATAGCCCCAAATTGCGAGGTCTAATATCTTTGCTGAGCACCTGATGAGTCCCTACCACTACATCCAGTTCACCGGTAGCTAGACGACGCAGAATATCTTTGCGCTCCTCGGCAGTCCTAAAACGATTCAAAAGCCCCACATTAACCGGATAAGCTGCAAAACGCTCTAATAAAGTGTGATAGTGCTGCTGAGTTAAAATTGTGGTAGGAGCCAAGAAAATTACCTGCTTTTGGCCACTAGTTACAGCTTTAAAGATCGCTCGAATCGCTACTTCGGTTTTACCAAAACCTACGTCTCCGCAGATCAACCGATCCATTGGTCGATCGCTCTCCATATCTCTTTTCACATCTTGGACAGCCTTAATCTGGTCGGGAGTAGGCTGGAACCGGAAAGAATCTTCTAGCTCCTGCTGCCAAGGAGAGTCGATCGGATAGGCAAATCCCTGATTATCAGCGCGTTCAGCATAGAGCTTCAACAAATCGAAAGCCAGCTTTTTGATCGACTTTTGCACCTTGGCCTTAGTCTTCGCCCAGGCTTGGCCAGACATTTTATTTAGCTCTGGTCTTTTGGTATCAGTATTCCGAAAACGGGAGAGTACACCCACCTGATCTGCCGCGACTCGCAGGATGCCATCGGCATACTGTAGCGTTAAATAATCCCGACTGTCGTCGTCGATCGAAACATTCTCTAACCCCACAAACCGCCCTAAACCATAGTGACGATGCACCACAAAATCTCCAACTTGGAGCTTATTAGGATCAACTTTTTTGGAGGCAGCCTGGCGTTTTTTGCGCACATAGTTATAGCTAACCAAAGACTGCTGACCAAAAAACTCTCGATCGGTTAATACCATCATCCGAAACGTGGGGAGAATGAATCCTTCTAGCTCAGCAATCCCAGAATATTTCACCGCGACCGTGACATGCTGAGTCTGAAGTTTATCGATCGAACCAAAATCTCTAGGGTTGGGCACAAACTGGGTGGTGCAGTCATGCTCTTGGAGTAACGCCGCCGATCGACAAGGCTGTGCTGACACCACCCAAGTTGAGTATTTGTTTTGATATTCTCGCAGGCTCTCCCCTATTTTGGCGAACTGGTGAGGCATCACGGGTAAAGGCCGACTGGCCAGGTTTAAACCCTCACCATCTACCGCAATCTCTGAAAGCTTGAGAAACAGAAATTTCTCATTTAATGCTGCAATAGTTTCTTTAAACGGCAGATTAGCGCTATGAGCCACACAGCGATCGAAGTCATCCACGGTTAACAGGGTTTGCGCGGGCAAATAATCGGCCAAAGTACAGTTCAAACCATGATCACTTAAAGTCGCCCAGTTAGTAGGGGTCAACAGAAGATGATCGATCGCCTCCAGGGATCTTTGCGTAGTGGGATCAAATTCCCGCATTTTTTCTAACTCATCACCAAACCATTCCAGCCGGACTGGTAACTCTGCTGCTACCGGAAACAAATCAATAATGTCACCGCGCTGACTCCATTGGCCTTCGCTTTCCACCAAAGGCACTCGCTCGTAGCCCAGCCGCACCAGCTCTGCACCGATTTCTCCCAAATCGATTTCTAATTTGGGAGCCAGTTCTAGACAAGTTTGCTGAAATCGATCGACCGGCGGTAAATGAGGAGTTAAAGCTGCTGTGGTGCAAACGATCGCCATCGGCTGAATAGCCACCCGAATCGCCGTTAAAGCCTGCATTTGTCCCCAGACCACTTCTGATTCCACATCACTGTGGGCTTCGGGGTAAAAATGCACCTGCGGCCAATTCATTGCTTCGAGCTGGGCTGTCCAGCGACTGGCTTCTTCGTTGGTGGAAGCCACTACCCACAGATGCTGTTCGGCAACTTGGGCGATCGCGGTGGCCACTAAGCCCCGAGGCAGACGTGCTGCGCCATTTAAGTGCATCGATCGCTGGTGCTGAAGCTTGCCCAATATTTCATGAGTAAGCTGTGATTGACCTAGGGTGCGGATAAGAGCAGAAAAAGACATATAGATGGCTTAGCGACTAGTTTGCTATTATAGAACGGCTGCGATAGCTTTGCTTGTGTCAAAGGCGATTCTTTGCAGAACGCGCATAGCACGATCGAGAGGGAGAATATATCAAAAATTCCGCTGAATAGTTTGGGTGAGCGAATTTGATAGTTAATGTCTACTCTGGGCGATTGTCTCTTAGCATCAAAGCTGTCAATGCCTCTGCCGGGGTGATTTGGCCTTGCAAAGCCCGATCGACCATCGTAGTAATTGGTAACTCCACCTGATTTTGCCGAGAAATTTGCATCAATACTTTAGTAGTATTTACGCCTTCGGCGGTGCCTTCTAACTGCGCCAAAATTTCGGAGAGCGATCGACCTTCGGCCAAACCATAACCCACCTGATAATTGCGACTCAAACTACTACTGCAAGTTGCCAACAAATCACCCAAACCCGAAAGCCCATAAAACGTCTCGGGGTTTGCGCCCCAATGAGTGCCGATTCTAACAATTTCTGCTAACCCTCTAGTCAACAAACCAGCCTTGGCATTGCTGCCTAAACTTAAGCCATCACAGGTGCCAGCCGCGATCGCCATCACATTTTTCACCGTACCGCCCAGCTCAACCCCTAAGGGATCATCGTTGGTATAGACCCGAAACTGACTCGAAGAAAATGCTGTTTGAACTTTTTGGGCAGCAGAGTGATCACTACTTGCCACTACTGTAGCTGCCGGTAGCCCCTGCTGAATTTCTGCCGAAAGATTTGGTCCTGATAATACTACGATCGAATTCTGGGGAAACGCTGCTGCCCAAATTTGCGCAGGGGTCAAATTAGTTGCTAAATCTAAACCTTTTGTAGTAGTGACAATGATTTGGCCTGGGGTAATAATGTTTTGCAGCCGATCGACCATCTCATTGACCCCGGCCATGGAAACTGCCGAAATCACCAATTCACTGCCGGTTACGGCCTCTTTTAAAGTCACCGCAGACCGGCGCGACCACACTTGTACCGGTGATCTCACCAAACCAGCCAAGGCATTACCCCAAGCACCAGCACCAATAATTGTAGAAGGCAACAACATATCTAATGAAGATTTTGGCGGGGATTTTTTACCATTAGTTCTCGCACTTGCTCTGCGTGATAAGAGCTGCGAGTTAGGGGTGAAGAGACAACCTGCAAAAAGCCGATCGACTCGCCAAATTCTTTCCAGCTAGCAAATCTCTCAGGAGTGACAAATTCTACGAGCTGCAAATGCTGAGGTGAAGGCTGCAAATATTGACCAATGGTTAAAATATCGCAGTGCGCCGCTCGCAAATCTTCCATGGTTTGGCGCACTTCAGCATCCGATTCGCCTAAGCCCACCATAATGCCCGACTTAGTGTAAACCTTGGGAGCTAGCTGGCGGGTTTTGCTGATTACTTCTAGACTGCGTAGATAGCTACCTTGGGGGCGCACTTTGCGATACAGCCTTGGCACTGTTTCAGTATTGTGATTCAACACTTCTGGCTCTGCCCGCAAAATAACTTCTAAGGCTGCCCAGTTACCACAGAGATCGGGAATCAAAACTTCGATCGTGGTCTTGGGTGACAGGGCACGCACCGCACCAATACAGCGCAGAAACTGCATTGCCCCACCGTCTTCTAGATCATCTCGGTTAACTGAGGTGATCACCACATGATTGAGTTTTAATCTTTGTACTGCTAAGGCCAACTGATGAGGCTCGGCTGGGTCTAGCTCTGGGGGCTTTTTGTTGAAATCGATGTCACAGTAAGGGCAAGCCCGCGTACAGCCCGGACCCATAATTAAAAAAGTGGCGGTGCCTGCTTGAAAACATTCACCAATATTGGGACAAGAAGCCTCTTCACAGACCGTATTCAGATGCAGGTCGCGGAGAATATCTTTGACTTTGCCCACCCGCTCCATTTGGGGCGCTTTCACCCGCAGCCATTCTGGTTTGACGGTCATAATGAGTTTTAGGGAGCAATGATAAAGGTTAGGATTGGGATGTAGTTTTCCCAACAGGTTGAGGAAGATAGCGCGATGTCTTTGTTAAGTCGATCGATTCAATGGCTGATATTACTAGCGATCGGGGCAGTGGTGTTTTCGATCGCCATCGTTACAGCCCAAAACTTGACGGTGGTTTCCTTTAAGTTTTTGCTGTGGGATTTTCCACCAGTCAAACTGGGTTTAGCACTCACTGGTTTTGCGGTGGGCGGATTGGTGCTAGGGGGAGTTATCCCCCTGGGCAAACGCCTTTAAGCTTTTTTCAACCAGCTAAACATCGCCCGTAGGTCTTTACCAACAGTCTCGATTTGGTGTTCGGCTTCGTTGCGACGCATAGCAGTGAAGCCCGGATTGCCAGATTGTTTTTCGAGCACAAATTCGCGGGCGAATTGGCCAGATTGAATTTCTTGCAATACTTTTTTCATTTCGGCCTTGGTTTCGGCGGTCACGATGCGGGGGCCGCGAGTGTAATCGCCGTATTCTGCCGTGTTAGAGATACTGTCGCGCATGGTAGCCAAGCCACCTTCTACCACTAGGTCTACAATTAGCTTCACTTCGTGTAAGCACTCAAAGTAAGCCAGCTCAGGCTGATACCCAGCTTCTACTAAAGTCTCGAAACCAGCTTTGATCAGGGCGCTCAAGCCACCGCAGAGCACGGCCTGCTCACCAAACAAATCAGTTTCGGTTTCTTCTCTAAAAGTCGTTTCCAATACGCCAGCCCGAGTACCGCCTACGCCTTTGGCATAAGCCATTGCTCGATCGCGGGCTTGGCCAGTTGCGTCTTGATAGACGGCAAATAATGCGGGAACACCCTGACCTTGTTGGTAAGTGCGTCGTACTAAGTGACCGGGGCCTTTAGGAGCCACCATTACTACGTCTACATCTGCGGGCGGAACAACTTGACCGAAGTGAATATTGAAGCCGTGGGCAAAGGCTAAGACTTTACCAGCAGTGAGGTGGGGCTTAATTTCGTTTTCGTAAATGGTGCGCTGCACTTCATCGGGCAACAAGATCATGATGAAGTCGGCTGCTTTGGCGGCTTCGGCCACAGTTTTTACGGTCAATCCTTCGGCTTCGGCTTTGCTGGCAGATTTGCTGCCTGCGTATAAGCCAATGACGACGTTTACGCCACTGTCCTTCAGGTTGAGGGCATGGGCATGTCCTTGGGAACCATAACCAATAATGGCTACGGTTTTACCTTTGAACAGGTCTAAATTAGCATCGGCATCATAATACATCCGCGCCACGATCTTTTCTCCTAAGCTTTGCTCGAACAAGTCGTTTATTTTAGCACTCTGAGGAGTGATCGATCATCTTGAATGTAAGAGTTGAATGTAAGGGCGTTGACAAAATCAGCAAACTACTCAAGCCTATTTTATTAAAATCACCCCTGCAATGATTAGGCCAGCAGCCACATACCTAATTGGACTAGTGGCATCACCAAAAAAAGATATGCCAATTAAAAATGTCCCAGCGGCACCCATTCCCGTCCACACAGCGTATGATGTGCCGAGTGGAATTTCTTTCTGGGCGTACCACAATAAACTAGCACTACAAACAAAGCATATGAAGGCAATAGCGATGCCAAGAACTGTTTTATCAGGTTGCTGGGAAATCTTCATACCCACTGGCCAGCCAGTTTCCGCAATCCCGGCTAAGACTAAGGCGATCCAAGCTGTACTCATTGTTTTATTTTTAGGTATATTTTTATCTGTTGGTAATAAGTCTGGTAAAGCTGTAATATCAGCAATAATTTTGTCGCAGCCGATTTGGCTTAAAAGTTGCTGCTTGTATTCTAGATCCATCCCAAAGCCAGTAAGAACACCGATCGAGTGACAACCTGCGGCTTTTGCCGCCACCACATCACTGGCGGCATCCCCAATATAGGCGACCCGAGGATGAGATTTCTTAGCCATTTTTATTAACTTGGTATTTTCGACTTGGGGGTAAATTGCTTTCAAGACGATAAAAGGGTGAGGCTTACCTAAGCGAATATCTGATGATTTCTCTGCCGTGATCACTTCGTCATAGGTCACAATTCGATCGGCTGCAAAGTATTCAATTAACTCTAACTTAGTCAGAGTTGGGATAGTTTCATTGCGCGGACGACCAGTTGCGACCGCTAGCTGATAACTCTGAGCTAACTGTGCTAATGTTTGACGAATTTCAGCTACCGGCAGCACCGTTTCATCATCGGGTAGTTGATATGCTTTACGTCCTTCATACCAATCCTGAAAATTGTCATAGCACAACTGCCATAGGGGGCTATCAGTAAGAAATATATTTAGGCTTTGACCAATAACTTTTTCGGCAAAAACTGGCACGTATTCTTGAACGGCAGTACCCTTGAGATTAATTGACTCCTTCCAAAAATCTTGAATGATGTACTCAGTGATCAATAGATCTATATTTTTACTTTCACTAAAATGACTGAGCAATTGCAACTGCTCATATATATTACAACTGTTTAAAGTAGATAAAGATGCGCGACTTAGCTGATTGGCAATTCCAATAATGTGTAAAGAAACCACAAAAAAAGTTAAATCCCAATTGGAGTTTACCGCTCGATTTTTTAACTCGGCAATAAATGCCGTACTAATTAATGCTTCACCATTTTCCAAAACCAGATCTGGATTGGTCAGAGTGATCTTGAAATATTCTGACAAGCCGATATAATCACTGCGGCAAAGTATCTCCCACACAGTTAGGCGGGCAGTGTTCCAATATTTTTGCTCACTGGTAATTACACCATCAAGGTCAAATATGAGTAGTTCCAGATCTTTCATGGGTTTAAGATATCAAACTGAATAACTTGACTTGTTCAAGAACTAGGGATTACTTTGCTGATATCCATGCTCTAGAGAGGGTAAATATAGTAATCCCAAATTTTCAACCTTTCAACCTCTCCGCCAAAATTTGATTGGTGAGCTTTGGCTCAGCCCGACCACCAGACTGCTTCATCACTTGGCCCACAAAGAAGCCTAGCAATTTGGTCTTACCGCCCCGATACTGCTCTAGCTCTGTGGGGTTCGCAGCGATAATCTCGTCAATTAATTGACCGATCGCCGCTGGGTCAGATAATGAAGTCATCCCTTTGCTTTCCACCAGAGCTTGTACCGAGCCACCTTTTTCTAATAGCTCCGGTAAAATTTCCTTGGCGATTTTGCCATTAATTGTTCCCTTGCCAATCAAACCGACCAATTCAGCCAGATTGTCGGGCTGAAAGGGAATATCGGTAATGCTGATTTTTTGAGTCTTGAGGTGAGAAGTGATATCTCCCATGACCCAGTTGGCAGCCTGTTTGGCATCAGCGCCCGCTTGGATCGAATGCTCCAAATACAGCGCCACATCCCGATCGTCTGTTAACACCCGCGCATCGTAAGGCGAAAGGCCATACTCGGTTTCATAGCGCAATCGCTTTTGGGCAGGCAGCTCGGGCAAGCTGCCTTTCCAAGCAGTCAACCGTTCATCACCTACCACGATCGCGGTTAAATCTGGCTCGGGGAAATAGCGATAATCGCTGGCTCCTTCTTTTGTCCGCATACTAATAGTGCGCTGGGTGCCTTCTTCCCACAGGCGGGTTTCTTGTAAGATAGTTTCACCTGCTTCTACCGCTGCAATCTGCCGCTCAATTTCGTAATCGATCGCCTTGGCAATGGCGCTAAAGGAGTTCATATTTTTGATCTCCACCTTCACCCCAAATTCTTCGCGTCCTACCGGGCGCACCGAAATATTTACGTCACAGCGCAGAGAACCTTCTTGCATGTTACCGTCGCCCACACCCAGATAACGAATGATCCGGCGCAGCTCTTGAGCATATTCGGCGGCCTCTAGGCCACTGCGCAGATCTGGCTCCGAGACGATTTCGACCAAGGGTACACCGGTACGGTTGTAGTCTACCAACGAATAAGTGGAGCCAGCTAACCGATCGCTCCCGGCATGTACCAATTTGCCAGCATCTTCTTCCATGTGCAGGCGAGTGATGCCGATGCGTTTACGCACGGGTTGGCCTGCTTCATCTAAAGGAGCAATTTCTAGCCAGCCATGCTCACCGATCGGCAGGTCAGACTGGGTAATTTGGTAATTCTTGGGTAGGTCAGGATAAAAGTACTGCTTGCGATCGAACTTGCTGTAAGGTGCAATGGTGGCATTTAAGGCTAGACCGGCTTTGACGGCAAATTCTAAGACTTTTTCGTTGAGTACTGGCAACACTCCCGGCATCCCCAAGCAGATCGGACAGACGTTGTGGTTGGGGTTCTGGCCAAATTCGGTGGAGCAGTTGCAGAATATTTTGGTGGCGGTGCTTAGTTGGCAATGGGTTTCGAGTCCGATGACTGCCTCGTATTTGGTGCCGCTAGGAGATGCTGTGACCATGTTAGAACACGCTGGAGAAACTGAAACCTCAGTATAGTCGATCGGAGATCTTGCGGCATTCTAAAAAGTTGATACAATTGCTGATGCCGCTGATTCAGTGGCTATTCAATCCAGCGATTCGCCATGAATATCAATGCCGCCATCATCGATCAAAGACTTAATGCTCTGCAACAACAGATCGCTGATCAGGCCAAAGCAGAATTGAATATTAATCCAGGGGAGAAACTAAAGGCTTTATCTTTTGTCTACTTGGCTGTCAAAACAGTCCTAGACCTATCTGATGATGAAGTTTTTGATTGTTTGACCGAGGGAGGACAAGATTTTGGTGTGGATGCGATTCATTTCACCGAAGAGCAAGATGCTGAATTCACTGTTACTATTTTTCAGGGTAAGTACAAGGGCAACCTTAGCGGTGAAGCTAATTTCCCAGAAAGCGGGGTGCAGGCTCTCATCAATGCTATTCGATACCTTTTTGACCCTAGTACAGTTTTAGATAACATTAACCATCGACTCAGTATCAAAGTCGAAGAAATTCGTTCTTTAATTCGAGATGGCTATATTCCACAGATTAGAGCGATCGCTTGCAACAATGGTCAGAAATGGAATGCGGCGGCAGAGGAAGTAATTACTGCTGCGCGCTTTGGCGATCAGGTTAGTTGGGAATACGTCAACCATGACCAACTGATTGCTATGTTGCAGGCTACCAAATCGGTAGATGACACTCTGCAACTTACTGGAGCAGCCATTGTAGAAGATTTGAATTTTAGTCGGGTGATGGTGGCACGCATTGCAGCCACTGAGATTGCGGCTTTGATCGATCGACATGGAGAAAGATTGTTAGAACGCAATATTCGGCGTTATTTGGGACTCAAAGGTAATCGGGTCAATGAATCTATTCGAGATACCTTGCAGGGAGAGCAGGCTAGCAATTTTTATTTCTACAACAATGGCATCATTCTCACCTGTCAGAAATTCTCTTATAATGCCCTGCAAAATAGTAACTACCAAGTCAAAGTAGAAAACCTCCAGATTATCAATGGTGGTCAAACTTGCCTGACAATCGCTAAAACATTAAGGCAACCAAGCTTATTTAGTAGATTATTTAGTAATGATGCCTATGTATTAATTCGGATTTATGAACTACCCAGTGATAACGACGAATTTGTCCAGCAAATAACCTATGCCACTAACAGTCAAAACCCGGTAGACCTCAAGGACTTGCGATCAAATGATGATTTGCAGAGACGTTTAGAAATCGATATTGCCCAATTAGGCTTTAACTATCGACGTAAAAAAACAGATTCTACTCTCAAGCCTACCGATATTTCTTCTGGGATAGCTGCAGAGTCTGTTTTAGCTGTCTGGAAGCGTAAACCACATCAAGCCAGGTTTATGCGCAATCAACATTTTGGTAAGCTATATGATGCGATCTTTACTAATGACCTTAGTGGTACCCAAACAATCATTGCTACTTTATTGTACCGAATCCCAACAAACAAAAGACGGGCAGCATTGCCTAGCAGTCATATTTTTGTTCCTTATGCAGCTTGTTTTATTGCCATGCAAATGGGCAAATATTTATTGGCAGACCTGGGATGCAATATTGCTGATTTGACTCACCAGAATTTTGCTCAGGCTAAAGATCTGGTGGCAGAACGAGGCGATGAATATTTCGATCGAGGGGTTCAAGATATTCAAGTTGCTCTCCAAGAGCTATATGGATCATCCAAGATTTCCTTACAACAATTGGCAGCAACCTTTCGCCGAGGCGATTTACTAGAAAAACTATAAAAATCATGGAACAACACGAAAAAATCACGATCGCCGAATATCAGCTCACCGCTGAATCTTTTCGGGAAGGCACCTGGGATCATGATGTCTCTCAAAACCGCGCGGCTCTGATTGCCGCATTGCCCAATACTCCCGGCAAAATCCTAGACTTGGGCTGTGGCCCCGGTCGGGACTTGGTGGCTTTTCAGGAACTGGGACACGCTGTGACCGGCTTAGATGCCACACCAGCTTTTGTAGAGATGGCTAAAGCAGCAGCTAATTGTCCAGTTCTGGAGCAAAGCTTTCTCAGCCTCGATTTACCCGCCAATTACTTTGATGGCATTTTTGCCAATGCTTCGCTGATTCATGTGCCTAGCCATGAAATGCTGCGAGTCTTAAAAGATTTACAGAAATCGTTGGTCGATCGAGGTACCCTAGTTATGTCGATGGTGCGCGGCAGCTATGAGGGCTTCTCCGATCGACCTACCGGCTCTCGCTATGTTGCTGGCTGGGAATATGCGACTTTATCGCCCCACCTATTAGCTGCCGGGTTCCAGATTTTAAATCATTACTATCGACCACCCGGAATGCCGATCGCTCAACAATCTTGGTTAGTAATAGTTGCCTTGAAACAGCAAACCAAAGCTTAAATTGTGAATTTAGTTTGCCACTTCGATCAACAGCATCACCGCAATTCCAATCATCAAAGTCGCGGCCAACAAGTCTAACATTTTCGGCGACACCAGTTTAGAAATCCAACGTCCCAGCAGCACTCCTACCAAACTGGTCGCAATCAACGCCGCTCCAGCTCCCAACAAAACGCTGAAAGGCGATCGAGACTGGGCAGCCATCAGCATGGTGGCTAATTGGGTCTTGTCACCCATTTCTGCCAAAAAAATGGTGACAAACGTAGACAGCCAAACCCCCCAGGCACCTTTTTGAGTAGGGCTGGGGGGAGTTGTGGGTTCAGGGGGAGTTACGGGGATAGAATCGGACACGATACTTTTCTCATATTTTTCTCATTTTTTAGTATCGCATTAATTTTGCTGACTTTTTCCCTGGATATTTCAGCCTACTTTTCTAGTTCGCTTTTCATTCGATCGAGGGTCATGGTCATACCGTCAAACATCTGTTGGGGAGTCATGCCGAACTGGCCGAGTTGAGTATTCATTTGCTCTACGGTCATTTTGGCCATAAAGTCATCAGAAAGCTCAAAGCGTTTCATAAATATCTTGTACCGATCCATTAACTCTTCCATCTGGTCGATGTACATTTTTTTGCCATCTCGATCGAACTTGCCGTAGTTGCTGCCTAAACCTACCAAGTTCTGGTAGTCTGTGAACAACTGCTTCGCTTCGTTTTGGACGATTTCGGAGTCAAAAAATCCCATGGCTTTCAGTAGGTAATAGTGTTGACGGGGTTTTTCCCGCTTTCTTTTATTGTAATCTAGCCCCAATCTATTATAAATGCGGTTTCCCTCACTTCTTTCTACCTCTCTATCCCAGTTTCACAATAACTTTCAGCCCAGGCATGTGGCCATTGTGTTGGCTTTTGCTGGGGTAGTGCTGCCGGTCTCTGGGTTACATAAGTTTTATCTGGGTCAACATCGCTGGGGCTTGGTGTATTTGCTGCTTTCTTGGACTCCGATTCCCCATGTGGCGGCGGCGATCGAGGCGGTTTGGTATTTGACTCAGCCCGATGGGTTTGCGGGGGTGGTAGCTAGTAATGTGGCTGCTCCTAATTTATTAGTTCCACAGCTTACCGATGGGATTCGTCAGTTGGAGCAGTTGCGGGTGGATGGCCTAATTACGGAGTATGAATTTGAGCAAAAACGGCGGCAGTTTCTCGATCGAATGTAAATGATCTGCTGAAAGTCTTAAGATTTTTCTACTAGCCACCTGCTGTAATTTTTGCGCTTGCACAAATCACGAAGATTTAGATTAAGTTTTTGTTGGGGCATGGCCATGATTAATCAGCACAGTCCATACATGGACTTAAAGCTCTGCAAACAAGATATGGAACGATATTTTCAGCTTTAATTCTGTAGCAAAAGAGCAGGTGTTTACCCAACTGCGTAAACACCTTCTGTAAAAAATAGCTTCATCTTATTCAGACTAACTGTTGTTGAATTTCAATCCAATGCAAAAGATTTGCAGTCGGCTGAAAAGTTGGGATAGATAGCAACTCCTTAACAATATTCAACTTGTTTTTGATGGTTCGAATTTCTAAAAGACTATCATTTGATATATGAGCATAAGGATCACCGGCTGCTAAGTCAGCTCTCCATTGCTGTGATATCTGTAATGCATCTTCTGGAAGCAACTGAACTGATCGCTCAAACCATTGAACAATAATTTGAGGGTTTAAAAGATCTTCCTGCTCTTGAACACCAAACTTTTGAAGCAAATTTAAACGAAGTGCCATGGAGGATTCAATAAGAGTGGGGTTGTTAAGATGCTCATAAAATGCAACAGCAATCTTTGCCCAGTCTAAATCCCACGGTTCAATCGATCGGCTGCGAGATGCTAGTGCATAAGCAAGACCAGTCCACCAATTAATATCACAGCCGGAAGGTAGAATAACCTCCCCTTGAGAACATTGGTTAATCCAAACTGCAAGCTCCTCTTTGCCTAAGGAAAGCAAATGATTTTCTAATTCTTTTGATTCAGATAAGGTCATAATTATTTAGCTGTATTTTTTAGGATCTTGAACTACTTTCTTTGCAGAATCTGTTTTGACTCCAGCTTTTTTAAATGCAGTAATACCAAGATCTATTGTGTCTCCAGTTGGTTTATAATGTCCAGAGTAGTTACTTATCATCAATAAGAAGTAACCATTAGTTTTATCTCCAGCCATTTCTGCTTCTCCTGCGGCCGCAACGGGGGCACCATTCGTTAAGACAGAATGATATATTTCACTTCCTTTAACATTTTTAGGAATAATAAGCAGGTTTCCTGCTTCATCTATTGCCCATTTTATTGTACCGGCACTGATAACGCTGTCAAATGCGGCTGTCTTGATTTGTGTTTGAACGTTCAGTGGCTTAACGCCTAGCTTTTTTGCGTCAGCTAATTCTGCCTGTAGCCTGCTAGACAACTGATTTGGAAAACTGGATACCCAGTTCCATTGTCTAGCTGGCGAAGCACCTGAAATATTACTACTACTGGTTAAACTCAAAACTGGAAGTATTTGTAGACTACTGAGGATAAAAGATAATCCACTAACAAACAAAAAATTTTGGTATTTCATGACTCAATTTAAGTGACTTCACCTTTAGTCTAGCACACTATTGCACGGGTTAACCATCCACATTGTGAATAAAATCTGATTTTTAATGGTGCTCCGCCAAATAGCTTAGATCGGCTCAAGATTTTGGCAATTTAGCCGCTGTTGATAATTATTTTTTGCTAACTGCAAACTTCTGATAGATTATCAGATGATTAATTCTGACTATCTCAGTCTTACAGAGAGGCTGGTGATTTCTTTTGTTTCAAAAGTTTTGTGTTTTATTAATTTTTATAGATTTATCTAATACTCTTGAAGAGTAATGAATTATTGGGAGTCTTGCCATGTTGTTTCAACGTAATCCTCAACCGCCACTTCCACCGCCTAGCAATGGTTTTCCCCCTGATGCTGTGGTGGTGGTGATTCCCAAGGTTGTGCTCGATCGACTGTTCGCCATTTCTGCCATTGTGATCTTGCTGGCTTTGGGCAGTACTATCACGCTGACGCTGCGCCCCGCATCGCACCCTATTCCCTCTAGCCAAAAATCTGGATCATGAGGTTGTGGGCAATATGTTTGAGGGAGTCGGTCATTCCTGGCTCCTTTAGATCTAGGAAAACCAGAGTTGTGTTAATTTTGATGTATTCTATGTTTATATAAGGTATGCTAAAGATGATTGTGGCATTGGAGTTTTAAGTTATGCCTAAAGAAAAAAATGATACTGATATAGTAAGGCTGTCGGCGATCGAAGAGGATATTCTCACCGGTATGGGCAGTCAGGAACTCTACGGTCTGGAGATTCTAGACCAGTTAAATTTTGAGCGATCATTTGAGCTTAGCTTCGGTAGTTTATATCCAGCTTTGAACCGATTGGATAAAAAGGGATTTATTAGTTGGAGGTGGGGTGATGTACAAGACGGTAGTGGTGGAGCAAGGCGAAAATACTATAAAGTTACTCGATTGGGAGCAACTGTTTTATCGGACGTGCAAAGTTACCGGATGGCATTACAAACTAGAGCTTTAGGAGCAACCTAACAATGAGCAATCTACCCAAAGAAAAGACTAATTGGCAATTTATTCATTTTGTTGTACCACTAGCAGTAATGTCTGTCTTATTGATACTTGGTGATTCTATGTGATTATAGTTTGTTATTTGTTGTGGGATATTTTCTGTCATTCTGCTTATTGCTATTAGTGACCTTTTTATTTTTATGGGTATTTTCATTGTTCATTAACTTCCTCTGTTTTCTAAGTGCTTCACTGTTGTTTGTATTTACATCAATAATAGAAGCAAAGCCTGGAACTACTAGATTAAGTTTAATGCTCTTTTTACCTGAGGATATAACTGCTGAAATGCTAGCTCTACAAGGTTAATGGAACTAGATAGCCGGGAATACACAAGGCTGTTGCTGAATTTATCTCGATTGGAATTACTTGCCTTGCGCTAAATAACCTGACATCGCTATGCATAGAGTTCGGAATAACCTGAGCTGTTAGAATCAGCGCTAGTATTGATTGAAAGTCAAAGTTCAGCTAGAATCAGTGCAAAATACTAGAGCTTATGGTTTGGTTGAATTTATTGTCGATCGTCCTGATGGCGATCGGCCTCTACATAGCGAATTGGTGGGTGGCTCTGGCTGGATGCTTGCTAGCCTTAATCCTGTCGATTCCCACAATCGCCAAATCGATTCAGCAAGAGTTTCTGGAGGCGTTAAACCCAGCCCAGCGGCGGCAGTTTATCGCTGCTTTTACTTTTTTAGTCGCTTTGGTGGTGCTAGCAGAACTTACTGGATTAATTGCCTGGATTAGATTGCAAATCAAATCAATCAATTGGGATGTTGCCGGAAGCTTGGCCGAGTGGACGGGGGCGTTAGGGCAAATCTTAATTGCGGTATTAGCGGTGTATATCGCTTGGCGACAGTATGTGATTTCGCGCGATCTGACGATCGAACAAAACCGGCTCACCACTCAACAAAACGTTTTGACCCAACAGCAAACGATCGATACCTATTTTCAAGGGATTTCTGATCTGGCTTTGGATGACGATGGCTTTTTGGAAGACTGGCCACAGGAGCAGGCTTTTGCTGTCGGACGCACGGCGGCACTCTTAGGCAGTATCGATGCTAATGGCAAAGCCAAAGTTCTCAGATTTTTATCTCAGTCCAAGTTAATTAGCCCTTTGAAGCGCGATCGACGGCTAGGTAGACCAATGTTAGATGGCGATGGAGGCTACGCCGAAGATCGAAATGAGGGTTCGCGGGTAATTGATTTGGGTGTGATCTTAGCGGGTACAGACTTGGCTGGAACTGACTTGCGCTGGACAGATTTGAGCGATGCCAACATGATTCGGTCTAATTTACAGGGTTGCGATTTAGTGAGAGCCAATTTTTCGCGCACTATTTTGTATGGAGCAAACTTGCGTAAGGCCGATTTAAAAGGGACTTTGTTATTTTATGGTCGGGTAGAAACCGCTAGTCCCCGCAGTAAAAACCATGTTCCTAACTACAATACCGGAGCTTTTACTGGTGCTGTGGTAGAAAATGCTGATTTTACAGATGCGCTAGAAATGAGTACCGAACAACGCCAATATTGTTGCGCTTGGGGCGGCGATAAAACTCGGGCAACTATTCCTGGTGGTTGTGCCGGGATTCCTAATCTTTTGGGTCAGGAGAAAGAATAAAAAGATTTGGAGGATTTTCGACCTGATCAC
>JAAFHZ010000026.1 GCA_013297675.1 Synechococcales cyanobacterium bin59.metabat.ball.084
TCTCAACTTATTGCCACCGCCCCTTACCTGGTAATTGGTGAATGCGTCGTGGGTGGCACCACTACTGCCTTGGCTTTGCTGACTGGCCTGGGGATCAAGGCTGATGGCAAGGTAAATAGCAGCCATCCCCGATGCAATCATCAGCAAAAAAAACTGCTGGTAGAGCAAGGTCTACAACATATTTCACCTCATGCTACTGTCTGGGATGTTGTGGCGGCGATCGGAGATCCCATGCAGGTAGTAGCAGCGGCCATGGCGGTAGCAGCCAGTGAGCAAGGAGGAGTATTGCTAGCGGGCGGCACCCAAATGTTAGCAGTCTATGCCCTGATCCTAAAATTGGCCCCAGATTGTCATCTGAAGCGAATTGCTGTAGGAACTACTGGCTGGGTAACACAAGATTCTAGTGCTGATGCCGTGGGCTTGGCAAAAGTCCTTTCACCTGCAATGTTTTATTCTGCCCAAATGCAGTTTGCTAATGCTAGCTATGAACAGTTGCAGGTGTACGATCGAGGCTTCGTCAAAGAGGGGGTAGGAGCTGGCGGGGCAGCGATTGCCGCTAGCTTGTACCGAGATTGGAATAGCAACGATGTTTTGCAGGCTACTGAGAGCCTATTAAGCTTGATGCTGTAGGTCTATTTAATGAACCCGCTGTCTAGCGAGCAACTGCTCTTCGAGAGCCGCAATGCGCGAGTAGGCCACAGTGAGCTGGGCAGTCAGGCGCTGAATTTGGGATTGAGGCGACAGCATAGTTTCTTGCTGACGGTAGCTGCTGGTTTCATTGTCAAGCAACACGTCTTGATGAATTAACCAATCGGCAGACTCTTGGATGTCGATTTTGGGAAAATTTTGCTGGGAATTAGCCTTAGAAACTGCTTTAGGAGCAACCTCCTGGCGGTCATTTTCAGGTAACAAGTGCTGATGTAGTCGATCGAGAATGTGATAGACATCATCTACTCTACTAGCGAGTATCTCGATTTTTTTCTCTACGGGCTGTTTATCTGTTGGTTGCATAGTCTAAATCTCTAGGTGGATGGCTTAGTGAATATTGAAATCATGTCCCTGCCAAGTGCCAGAATCTATTGCGGAATCTTTTGATTGGTTTAACTTTTGCTACCTGAAACACCAAAAAATATGGTAATTTTGGTTGGGAGCAACTAGGGATAGACGGCGATTGCCCAGCAAGATAAATTGGTGTATGTGGGGTAAAGAATAAATGCTGAGTGCTAAAGAATTTTTTGCAGTCTGCGCTGGACAATGGCAAACTGATCGGATTTATCACTACCCCCTGCGGGGAGAAGTGGAGCGTTCTCATACTGAATTTAATGCAGAAACTTTAACTTCGGTAGAAAAACACCAAATTTCTTCATCTTTCATTCCTAGAGAGTTTTTTAAAAGTGATGATGCAATCGAGAATTCATACGGTTTTGCGATTGCTTTTGACACCAAATCAGAAACCGGTGAAGAAGTTTCGATGCGGTTAAAAGCTTTATTTATACCCGATGCGCTCATTACTTATCCAGATAAACTGCCTAAAGACCCTACCGCCCCAGCATTACCATTGTCTGCAGAAGTTGCCGATAGTAAAGAAGTGGTGCAGGGCTTTTATTTACGTGATGAAGGATATTCTGAATCGGGGGCAATTACCGGGCGCTTTACTTACTTACCCAGTCGTCAGGCATTAGAAATGACCACTTATTATGCTCGATCGGTAGCTGTAGACCAAATCCGGATCTTGTCAGAACAGGTACGTTTGCGCACCATTATCACTTACCAGCGACCAGTAGCTGGTGCCGTACCCAGCGTGATTACTTTAGTGGGTTTCGGCTTAGAACGACGAGAGGAGTAATATCGATGGAACGTCGTCAATTTTTACAGGCTTTGGGTCTGCTGTCTCTAGAGCCGCTGCTTTTTGGCTGTCAACAAGCGCCTCCTCATCAACTGCAAGTCAAATTGCTCCGGGGTACTTTTCCCGGGGTATTACTGGGCGAATTTCGCCGTTTTAGTAAAAGTGATTTGTTGGAAGTATCAGCTTTTGGCCAACTGGCTGAAGGCTTCAAGCTATTAAAAGATTGGAAAAACCCTCCGTCTGTCAAAGGTGGCTGGCGACTGCCTTGGCAGGCACCGCCCAATTATCAGGCCACTAATTTAATCTCGCTGGGTGACACCTGGCTACAGGCGGCGATCGAGCAAAAGCTTTTACGACCATTAGATATTGGCCAGTTGCCCCGTTGGCAAAAGCTTGCGCCCCAGTGGCAAAAACTGGTCAGCAGCGATGGCCAAATTTGGGGCGCACCTTACCGCTGGGGCAGCACAGTATTAATTTATCGAAAAGATCGCTTACAGCAAAACAATATTCCACTACCTACCGACTGGTCTGATCTGTGGCGACCTGCATTGCAAGGAAAAGTGGTGCTGCTCAATCAACAGCAAGAAGTGATTGGCCTGACTCTGAAGCGCCTTGGCCACTCTTACAACACCGATCCCCAGCAGGTGCCGGAGCTATTGCCAGCATTGCGGCAGCTATATCAACAAACCTTGTTTTATAGCTCCGATCGATATATCTCGCCGCTGTTAACTGGTGATGCCTGGGTAGCCGTTGGTTGGTCGGCAGATGTCGTGGGTTTGTTGACTCGTCAACCAGATCTGGGTATTGCAATTCCAGCTTCTGGGGCTTCGTTGTGGGCCGATTTATGGGTGCAGCCCAGCACAGCTAAGGCTTTGCCAAGTTCTTCGCCTTCGATCGAGCAGTGGATTGATTTTTGCTGGCAAAATACAGCGGCTACCAAAATTTCTACCTCTACTAATGGGGCTTCACCAGTATTCAGCGGCCAACCGTTGCCCCCAGAGTTACCAGAAAATCTGTTGTATCGGGCTTTTGCTCAGGGCGAATTTTTGCCCAGCTTAAACAAAGCACAGCAGCAGCAGTATCAAAAGCTTTGGCAAGATATGCGGGTAACTTAGCCGGATCGGCGGAACCCTGGTAGGCTAAACTGATCAAGAATATCTTGATCTAAATTGCCTGGAAGTATTATGGAGAAATCAATTCGCTCGATCGTGCACAGTCTGCCCAGTAAACAAGCGGGCATGGTAAAGAGCGATCGAGCTATTCGCCTGGATAAAGGCGAGTTTCCCTATCCTCCTGCACCTCAAGTGATCAGCGCAATTCAAGCAGCAGCCAGTGGTATCAATCGATATCCCGAAGTGCTGACTAATACTCTACGCCAAGCGCTTGCCGATTATAACCAGGTAGAACTCGATCAGATTTTTGTGGGCAATGGTTCAGATGATTTGATTGAACTGGTGCTGAAAATTTGCATCGAGCCAGGTGATCAGGTGATTTTGCCGGTGCCCACGTTCTTTGTATATGGAGCAGCCAGCCAAATGTTGGGTGGTGTAACTGTTGCGGTGCCACGCCAAGCCGATTTTGGCCTAGATGTGGCGGCAATTCTGGCCGCGATTACTCCGCGTACTAAGCTGATTTTTATTGCTAACCCCAATAACCCTACGGCGAATTTGGTCGATCGCATGGCTCTGATTGAGTTACTAGACCAAACCGACTGCTTGATAGTGGTGGACGAATGTTATTTTGAAATCTGCCAAACCACAATCGCTGCTGAAATTGAAAAATATCCCAATCTGATTGTGCTGCGCAGCCTTTCTAAGGGCTTTGGTTTGGCGGGCTTGCGACTGGGCTATGGTATTACTAATTCTCAAATGACCGATTATCTCTATCGGATCGCACAAATTTTTCCGGTGAATCAGTTGGCGATCGCAGCGGGCATGGCGGCCTTGGCTAATTTGGATTATATGGAGACTAAGCTAGCGGAAATAAAAAAAGAGCGGCAGCAATTAGCTGAAGCCCTACAAGCTTTAGGGCTAAAAGTATATCGATCGGATACTAATTTTTTGTTGGTAAGCTGCAAATCTTGGCATATTACCTCCGCTTCTTTAGTAGCCCAATTAGCTCAACAAGAAATTTTTGTGGCGGATTTCGGAGGAAAACCCGGTCTAGATAATTATCATTTACGGATAGCTACGGGCACCCCTGCTGAAAATGAAGTTTTTCTAGCTACTTTGCAAACTTTAAAGCCGTAGCTACATCAATACTGCTAAATACAAATCCCACCTCAACTGCGAGATGGGATTTGCGATGGTGCCTATTTAACCGCTGCACTCTAGAGAAAAACAACCAGACGCTAACGCTTGTGAAAGCCAATATTCTAATTCCAACTGCTGCTTTACTCGAACCATCCGCTGTTTGGTTGGCTTGGCTTTTTCCACCACATTCTGTAATAAAGACATGTTTCGCACCTTATTTAAACTTGAGATTTTGATCTACTAACTTCCAACCAAGAACTGCGTTCTTTCCCTCACCTCTAGAAGCATTTTAACCTTGGCCTGAGTTTGCTTCCGCATCTAAGTTAACATATTTGACAAATCTTTTCAGAAAAGTACAAATTTACTGTAATCTGGTGTAACATTTGGATATTCTTCAACCATTACAAATTACCAGAACTCCCTTCTGGATCTGGGCGATCTAGTTCGCTGTCTTCCCAGGAAAGGGGATCTTCTGATGGCTCTAAGTGGGTAATAGTATGAGTTCCTGGTAAAGCTCGGGCAATTTCTAGCTCAATTCGATCGCACAAATCATGGCCTTTTTGTACTGTCCATTGCCCCGGTACTAGTACATGCACCGATACAAAGCGCCGAGAGCCTGCCAAACGAGTCCGTAGGGCATGAAACTGAGTGCCATCTTGCTGGTGAGCTTGCAAAATTTCGTTGATCATCGCTAAATCTGCCGGAGACAAAGCGGCATCAAGTAACCCTGAGCCAGTTTCACGCAATAATCGCCACCCCGCCCAAACAATATTGGCGGCCACCCCGATCGCAATCACAGGATCTAAAATCTGTAAATTGGTAATCTGCACTGCCACCAAACCAATTAATACCCCGATCGAAGTCCATACATCGGTGAGCAAATGGTGGCCATCGGCCTTTAGGGCGATCGACCTTAGCCGTTTCCCGGCGCGGAGCAAAATCATCGCCACACCGCCGTTAATAGCTGCGGCAATCATTGAAACGACCAATCCCCAACCAATTTGCTCGATCGGCTGGGGGTGATAAATTCGGTCGATCGCTGCCACCATAATGCTGATGGCTGCTACTAAAATCAACAGTCCTTCCAAGGCGCTAGAAAAATACTCAGCTTTAGAGTAACCAAAAGCATGGCCAGCATCGGGTGGTTTGGCAGCCAAAGTTAATGCCCAAAGAGCCGTCAGCGCTGCAACCAAATTCACCTGAGATTCTAACGCATCAGAAAGCAAGCCCACCGAACCAGTTAGTTTGTAAGCGCCAAATTTGAGAATAATGGTGGTGACAGCGGCTCCGATCGACAGCAGCGCAAAAGAGCGAGCCGATGGTGCAGCAATAGTTTCCATGGGGCTATAGGTGTTAATTACTTCCAGCCCTCATTCTAACGAAAAAGGTTAAAATTCCTCGATCGAGGTGAAAGTCTTCACATTGATTACGCAAAAGAGTTTGTAGTGAGGTATACATTTTCACTACAAACTCTTTTGCGAGACAACAATTTAGCTAGCTTTTTCTAGCATCCGGTTGCGTGCAGCTATCATCAAACTGCGGCGATGCTCTAGCTGCTGATTTTGGCGGTTGATCGATGCCTGCCAAATCTCTGGCCATTGTTCGATAATTATTTTGGTGATTCGATCGACCTGTAAGCCAGATTTTAGACCGGATTTAGGTAAACTAGTTGCGTTATTGGTTTTCATGATGAAAGTCCTCAAAGATGATGCACAAAAACTTGCTGGTTGGCGAGTTTTTGCTGAGTACAGGATGACTGAACAAGATAACATCTCGACAGTCGATTGCTGCTTCAGAGCAGGCTCATGCTGGGTTTACAATGGTGCATTTTAGATAATGACTATCAGTGCAATACTGACACTTGTTACGAAAAACGCGATGCAAACGGCAAATGAGCTGGAAGCCTTTCGTACAGGCAGTAAATAACGATGAACGTAAAACACTGGTCGAAAAGCTTCAATCAATTATTAGACAAACTAAAGTCATATAATTACCCAACGGGCTGGGTGTTACTTACTGTAACATGTATTGACAGCTAAGTTTTTACTTTCATTGCTAATATTCCAGCATTATCAGGATTACTTATGATGCTTTAAATTACTATTAGCAATAGGAATCTGGTAGTCAAAAATCATTTAATAGAGAAAAAATAAAGCTGATAATCTGGCTGTGCACGACTTTTTTTGCTCATAAACTAACTAATTGTAATTAGCCTGCTTCACCACAAAATCAAAGTGACCCTGCTGATTTAAACCAGCAGGGTCACTTTCACGTTTTTAAAATCTAAGCTTCGAGCTTCAAATCACGCAGAGAGTTAACATCGATTTCGATACCCGGGCCCATAGTGGCTGAAATATAAATACTTCTCCAATAACGACCTTTGGCACCAGGAGGACGGTTCCGATCGATGCTTTCTTGTAGAGCTTTGAGGTTGATCATCAAATCTTCGGCAGAAAAAGCAGCTTTGCCAAACATGACGTGAACAATACCGGTTCGATCGGCTCTGTACTCCAATTTACCTGCTTTAAATTCAGCGATGGCCGTAGCTAAATCAGTAGCTACGGTACCAGCCTTGGGCGAGGGCATCAAACCCCGTGGGCCGAGTACCTACCTAACTTGGCAATCTGGGGCATCATGTCGGGAGTCGCAATCAGCAAATCGAAATCCATCATGCCTTTTTGGATTTGTTCAATTAGCTCTTCGGAGCCAGCTAGATCAGCACCAGCCAGGGTTGCTTCGTTAACTTTTTCCCCACGGGCAATTACTGCTACCCGAATTACTTGACCAGTACCTTTGGGCAAAGCCACGGTGGTACGCAACTGTTGGTCGGTGTACTTGGGGTCAATACCCAAGCGAATGTGCGCTTCCGCCGACTCGCCAAACTTGGCGGTGGCGGTTTCTTTCAGTAAAGCGAGCGCGGCTTCAGGTTCGTAGGCGCGGTCTTCTACTTTTTTTTGCAGCTCTTGATAGCGGCGAGAATATTTTTTAGTCATGTTTTAATTGGGGGTCGATCGCGAAGCCACTGGCCTCTGCCCCGTAAATGGGTGAATAAGAGAAAACTAGTCGGTAATGGTTACGCCCATATTCCGAGCGGTGCCGCCTACGATATTCATCGCAGCTTCAATGTCATTGGCGTTCAGGTCAGGCATCTTGGTTTTGGCGATTTCAGCCAACTGTGCCCGAGTAATGCTACCAACTTTTTTCTTTTGAGGTTCGTTAGAACCGGTTTCGATGCCAGCGGCTTTTTTGATTAAAACCGAAGCAGGAGGAGTCTTGAGCACAAAGGTAAAACTGCGATCTTCATAGACCGAAATTTCTACCGGAATGACCATACCTGGCTGGTCTTGGGTCTTGGCGTTGTAATCTTTACAGAACGCCATAATGTTCACACCGTGTTGACCTAATGCAGGACCAACTGGTGGTGCGGGGTTCGCTTTACCAGCGTTCAACGCTAGCTTGACGATTGCTACTACTTTTTTTGCCATTTTTTACTGTTTTTGAACCTGATTGAACTCTAATTCTACGGGGGTATCGCGCCCAAAGATCGAGAGGAGGGCTTTTAGTTTGCTCCGTTCGGGGCTAACTTCAATAACTTCTCCGGCAAAATCTTTAAATGGCCCAGACAACACCGCAATTTTGTCGCCTTCGTTGAGGTTGGTCTTGACTACCGCTTCTTGTTCGGTAACTTGGCGGAAAATCCGATCGACCTCTCCAGGAGATAAAGGCAAGGGTTTGACATGACCGCGCCCGCGTCCGTAGCCGCGTTTTTGCTCAGCACCTACAAAGTTAATCACGTTGGGGGTGTTTTTAACTACCGTCCAAGCGTCATCATCCATGGCCATCCGCACTAGCACATATCCCGGAAAGACTTTTTCTTCGGCGTGCTGTTTAGATCCGTCTTTTTTGAGGCGGACGATCGCGGATTGAGGTATTTCTACCTGAATGATTTGATCGCCGACACCAAAAGAGTGAATCCTTTGTTGCAAGTCGAGTTTAACTTTGTTTTCACAGCCAGATGCTACTTGAACTGCATACCAACGGGGCTTTACCTGAGGGGTTGGACTTGCTGAACTGCTTTCTTCGAGCAGCATATCGTCTTCTGTAGTCGAACTCATAAAACTCTCCTAGCCTGGAGTTTTGAAGATGATTTTAGCTACCTCTGTAAACAGGCCATTAACTCCGTAGATGACTGCCGCAGACAGGGAGACCATCAATACTACGGCTAAAGATTCGCTGATGAGCTGTTGACGGTTTGGCCAGATGACCTTGCCTAACTCAGTTTGACTATCTTTGACGAAGCCAACCAAGTCTAGCTTAGTTTTTTCGTCGGCTGTGGTATTGGTCGGTGTCTTATCGGTGGCCACGTTGTTACGCCTCGTTTAGTTTGGTTAAGGTGTCGATCAAAGCAGAAATGCTCTGCGATCGGCTGGATGATCAGACTAATAAATTGATCTGCTCACCAATCTCTTAGTTTAGCTGAGATTTTGTCTGTGTGGCTAAGTCGATCGAGTGATTTTGTAATCAAGATCTAGAACCAGTGATTCCGGATTGATCGATGCTCCCCTAGTGACCCGACACAAATTGCCCACGATGCTTTGAACAATACATACTTTACGGCTCCTCCCAAATAATTTTGCCTTTTGCATTGATAAGAGCAGATCTGCCATCAGACAGGCCTATTTTCCCGATACCATTAAAGAATGGTTCAGCCCTCCCTAACTGTACAGGAATTACAACTTCTCCTGTGCGGTTCACATAGCCAGCCTTCTGTCTCTCTATGTCTTCCACTGGAATCAGTCCACTGGAAAACTTTGTAAATCCGTTTGCAGGAGCCAGCCAAGAAAACTTCAAGTTAGGAGGAAGCTTAAACACAACTTTCCCGGTGGAGTCAATTACTGTTGATGTTGGTTTACCATTTTCAGTATAAAGAATTGCTAAACCCTCATTAAAAACAGTCTTTCCCTTTCCAGCCGAAAATCTCTGTTCTTTTTGATCTATGAAAAGGTCTTCCGCATGCTTGCTCTCACTCACCGAAGCAATGCCGTTACTTTCAAAATTTGCAGCCGAGAAATATTTTAGATCGATCACAATTTTGCCATCTTTATTTATGTATCCATTCTTTTCACCCATAAACATTCCAGCACCCAAGCCAACTATCCCTTTCCCAACAGAGGCTAGCCCATTATGAAAACACTCTATATATTTTATTTCTGGCGAAATAATTAATTCTTTACCTGTCTTAATATTTACCAATTTATGGCTCAAATATTTTTCATCCTCTTCACCTCCTAATACATTTTCATCCTTAGGCTTCATTTCATCTTGGACGAAATCAGGAAAATTTAACGCATCGGCTGCTTTTTTAATTGCTGCTCTGACTTCATAAGTTTCGCTAATTACTTCTTTTACAACATAACCTTCTGAATGACATAAAAATCGCTCGTTCTCTTTCGATTGCAAAATCACTTTCCCGGTAATATCTATCACTTGGCTAGTCCCAAATGGATTCATATTAATATCAGCTTTGAAGTATTTAGGAGGCTTCATATAAGTAGTATCAACAATAGCTAGTCCATCAATAAATTCAGAAATAATATCTTTATAACGAGGAGTAATTACTACTTTTCCATCACTGGACATAAATCCGCGTTTTTCTCGTAAACCGCCAAACGACATCACCTCTAACTTGACAGATTTTTCATCAGTGATTTCAAAGTTTTGATTCTGAAGCGTATTTTCTACTAATTCAGGGTCTTTTGTTACTTTTAAAGATTCTGACTTGGCAGCGAATAGCACGGCCAAAGAACAAACAGAGCCAATTAAGACGAATAATAAAGACTTTTTATTAAATATATCCATGACTTAAATAGTAACAACTTTTTTGTACTAAAATTTGCTGACCCAAAATGTTTAAAATTTGAATCAGCACAACGCTCATGTGCCTACAGAGTGCGCTCAGATGTGGGCCGTTTCACTTGATTACTCGCGTTCAACACATCGGTGTCTTTTTTGGCGGAGTCTAGTGATCCATTCCCTACTCCTGGCCTGCTATCTATTACTTTTACTGTTCCGAGAACTTTGTTGGTAGACTCTTTCAGTCCTAACATATTTTCAATTTCTAGCCACTTTAGTTTGTTTTCAGGGTGAATCGTTAAACAACCTGCTGATCCAAAACCTATGTGCTCTCGAACATTTGTTCGCTCAGTTATGATAATACCTCTTGTTCCCCGAACAGTGGCTTTATCATCATTAGGATTACTATCTTGTAATTCGAGCCGATACCAGCCGCCTCCGACACCATATCTTTGTCTATAGTCGTCCTTGGGACCACCTTCTCGTCTCTTTAAGTTAGAATTGTTATGTATGTTGTAAGTGCCCAAAGGCATTGGCCCCGTATCTCGAACATTAGAGTATTCTGATTCATTTATGTATTTTCCTTTCCCAGAAAATGCTCCAAGGTTTTGTGACCCTCTTCCTCCTGGTTCGATTGTCACTGACTTGACAGCTTGCCCATCCACATATTTAGTCATAGTTAATGTACCAGTACCCATATCAAAAACTCCATTTACAGTGGTTCTGACAGTAGCACCTCCACCTCTTGATAATAATCTATTGCTATCATTGATGGCTGTATTTTTTGATCGGTCACTGTTGACGTTACTACCGATAGAACTGTCAGTAGGAGCATTCAGCATCCGTGCCCTATCGTTAATTAACTGTAATCTGCGGCTTAAATTATTTGCTGTCATTAGAAACTCTATGCTCCTGGATTTCTGAGTATGGTAAAATTACATGTTTACTACTGACCTTTTTTAGCTTTAGAAACTCCTTTATTTTTAATACCTAAATAATCTTGAATTTTTTGTATTTTCTCAGACATTATGTCATTAGTTTCATTGTATCTGGTTGTCATTGTACTTACGACAAGGCCACTAATAAAAAATGTTGGTATAACTATTGCCATCCATACTATCAATAGATTCTTCCAATCAAACATATCATTGTGAGAACTCTGCTGCAAAACCAAAGTTTTTTTAATCATTAAAATAGAATCTTGAATTTCATCTTGTTCTTTTTGCAAAGATCTCAACATATTCTTTATGTCATCTAGAGTATCTATTTGAAGATGATTAGCTTTGTCTATGGTGCTTTTTACTAGAACAATATTTGGCCTAACTAAGTCCATTTCTTGCCCTAAATACTCTAGATTATTGACTACTACCGTCAGATATTTAATCGATTCTTGCATCGCTGAAGATAGATCGGATATATCAGTACTTCCTTGCTTTTTTTGATGCTCAAGGAAGTCAAAAATTTGTCCTAGGCTATGTACTATACCATCGATTTCGCCTTGCTGTTCTTGAAGGATTTGATTCGATGCTGTGCGATCACCGCTATTTCGAGAAAAATTACCTTGATCCATGACTTAATCCTTTCTATTTTGTATGTGACTTTGTGAATTTTATAGCAGGCTCACCAGTTTTTATGTAATTCACCTCTTTTGTGAAGAGGTATTTTTATTTAATTATTGTCTAGTAATATTCTGATCTAAACCATCCTTATCATAAAATACGTTTTTCTATATTGCAACCCACTTCATAAGCATACCAGCGGTCAATTGGCACTTTACAGCACTTTCCAGTTAGGTGAAGCACAAAAATTTCTGTAATTAGTCACTGACTTTTGAAAGCCTGCAATCACTAACTGGCAGAGCTTACAAGACTTTTTCATTTTCTAGGTTTTCTTGACTGATGACGAAAGAATGCAGGTTTCAGCGTTCGGTGAGGTTTTCGGTAAACATAAATATTTCTTATGTCGATCTATAGATCTTCAACTGACAACACTTCTAAGCTTTGTCATTCTCAATAAGACCATCCTTATTGCGATTACTAATTACAAATTTCTCTGAAAGACTGGTTCAGTAATGGCCAAGCATACCTCATGAATACGGAAAGCGCTGTGGCTAAGTCGATCGAGTGATGGGTGCGTGTGACTTTCTGAAAATAAAAATCAGACAGGCCGATCAAGGCTAGCAGCACCAACGGAAAATAGAGTCTGGTAAATTTTCTCCTTAGAAAGCCACACGCACCCTCGAGTGATTTTGTCATGAAAATCCACGCAGGAAACTTTCTGGTGGTATTTTAGACTATTTTGCAGAGTCTATTTTGGCTGGTATTAGCCAGGATCAATGCCGAGTTTTCGCAGCTTTGCTTTTAGTTGCTCAACTTCTTGTTTGGCAATAGGTAATAGGTTAGCAAATTCTTGAGAAGAGATAGTTGGCATAATTTTGGGTACCAAGTACACGGTCTTCGATCTGGTTGATGGGTAGAAACCCGCTCCTCGATTTCAGCTCAGATTGATATGTCCACCAGTAAGCGAATTACCTCTCTATCGGGGTACTCCAGCCTGCGTAAGTTAATATGAATGTAGATTGCAGAAGTAACCTATTTTTCAAGACTTTTTAGATTGACTGATTGTTAATGCGTTTGCCACCAAAACAATGAATACCTCAATCGCCTCTGAACCCATCACCACCCTACATAACCTCAAATCCTGGACAGTCCGAGACTATCACCGCATGAGTGAACTAGGAATCCTTAACCCCAATGAACGAACTGAACTAATTGCCGGACAAATTACCCTGATGGTTGCCAAAGGAACACCCCACGTCATCACTCTACAACTGCTAGCTAGTGAACTATTAGCCCAGCTTGGTACCACCGCTCTCATTCGTACTCAAGATCCTATTCATCTGGATGATTCCTCAGAACCAGAACCGGACTTAGTAATTGTGCAAGGGGAAATTTTAGATTACGTCGATCGCCATCCCCAACCTACCGATATCCACCTCTTGGTAGAAGTCGCCGATTCTACCCTCAACTATGACTGCCAAGTCAAAGATAAAATTTATGCAAAAGCTGGCATCTTAGAATACTGGGTGATAGACCTAAAAAATCGCCAAGTTCATATTTTTCGAGACCCTCAGACAACCGACTATGCCAGCCACTTAATTTTGGCGGAATCCCAAACAGTTTCTCCTTTGGCATTTCCCCATGTGATTATTCCGATCGCTTCCATCTTGCCTCCAGTGTAATCGCGCCACATCACCTATGCAAATCCAGAAACTTCTTCGTTTACCCCATCTTCCTTGGATATTGCTGTGTGGCACAGTGGTAGCTTTGGGATGGTTGGTGCTGCGGCCACCCCGCGTGCTGTTTCAGCTAACAAATCACTTTTTTCCGGGGGCAATATACTTTGCTGCTACCGATCGACCAGTGATTGCTCTGACGATCGACGATGGCCCAGATCGCACAACTACTAATCAAATTCTGGACGTGCTCGATCAGCATCAGGTGACGGCCACTTTTTTTATCATCACCGATCGAATTCCGGGCAATGAACAAACTCTACAGCGAATGTTAAAAGCTGGTCATGAATTGGGCAATCATACCACGGCAGATATTCACAGTATTGGCCTCAGCACGACCGCCTTTGAGCAAGATCTCATCAAAGCTGATGCCATTTTAAAAACTTTCAGACAGCCCCAATGGTTGCGCCCTGCTGGTGGCTGGTATAGCCAAGAAATGATTAGTGTTGCCCAGAAGTACAACTACAAAGTTGCACTTGGTTCGATTTTTCCTTATGATACCAATATTTCTTCGCCTTGGTTTGCCACCCAATTCATTTTGGCCAATGCTCAGCCCGGTAGCATCATTGTGATGCACGACTCTGGCGACTGGGGCAAAAACACTGTTAAAACTTTAGAACAGGTGCTACCTAAGCTCAAACAGCGAGGATATCAGGTCGTTAATCTTTCAGCATTGCAGGTTCGTAGTTAACTACGAACCTGCGCTAGTCAAAAATTGAACTATTGGATTACAGGTTTCATCACTTTACTCACCAGTACTCGATTTCTAGCATCAATCACCTTCAGCCGATAGGCACCTTCTGGAGATTTAACCGGAGTCATGCTGTATGTTGTGCCTTTGTTTTCCCAAACAAACTGACCTTGAGTAGCAGAAGAGTACTGGGCGATTTCTAGACACTGATTTTTGGAATTGCAGCCATGATAGCTGCCTTCTTCCCCGATCGAAACAGTGTAGCCGCCGCCTTGGTAGGTAGCTCCATCACCACAGGCATTAGCAGAAATCGATCCCAACCAGCTAGAGGCAGTGACAGCCGAGGCTAGGAATAAAACGCGCAGAGTTTTCATAACTATATTTAGTTTTGTGATCAAAAAGGATGCTTGAATTAAACTCTTTGGAATTGACACTCTCAGGGCTAAAGCCGCTGAGATTCTATAGAGACTTCGCTTCTATACTCTCTATATATTCCGGCTTCAAACAGATTTAACTGCTTTAATATCGGATTCCTAGGCTCCTTCTCCAACGAGAACGATGTATCCAAAGGCATAACTTTCCCGCAGCCCGCAGGTAGTGTTTTCTTTTTACCGGGGAAAACAAACCCAGCTCTTTGAGCTATTGCTCTTGATGCCTTAGTATCAGCATGATCTGCATAGCCACAATTGCGACAAACAAATTTCTCGCCATCACGATTAGACTTTTCCGTGTGCCCGCAGCTAGGGCACTCTTGGGAAGTATGCCGGGGATTAACTGCCACTACCAGCTTCCCAGCCTTAATAGATAGCCATTCAATCATCTTAAAAATAGCTCCCCAGGCACAATCCAAAATGGATTTGTTTAGTCCAGACTTGGCTGCTGCTCCATTTCGGATATACCTTTTACCATCAGTCTTAGGCTTTGCCCGTTTGACCATATTTGTTATCTTTAGGTCTTCTCTTGCAATCAAATCAGCAGTTTTTACCACCCTGGTCGCTGCCTGCCAGTTATGCCCATCTCTTTTCTGGGCTAGCTTTTGTTTGACTTTACCCAGCTTGGCGTAAGCTTTTGTTTTATTCTTGGAGCCATTAACTTTTCTGGAGATAGCTTTAGTTCTAATCCTCAGCCGCCTAGCTACTCGATTGTTGGTCGTTGGACGAATGTTTTCAATAAACGAGCCATCACTTAGAGCAATCAACTTGTTAACCCCAACATCAATCCCTACGACAGATTGAACATCTTCCTTCAGTTCTGGCAAGACTTCACCATCATCTACCAACATGGATATATACCAAGAACCGCCTCTGCGTTTTATATTGCAAGTTCTAACCTCGGTAATTTTGCTAAAATCCCTGCTGTTATGGAAGCGCGTATCGCCTATACCTGGTAGATATACCGTGCCATACTTGTTTTTGATTGACTTCACTACTACTCGCCCAGGCTTGTACTCGAATGAATCCATCACCCTGAAAAACTTTGGATATCCTTTGCCATGCTTCCAGAAATTAGTAAAAGCTGTATCAAGCGCAGCAATGTTTCTTTGAAGCACATCTGAATCTATATCACCAAACCACGGGCTATCATGCCTGAGTTTCGTAGTTACCTTCATTTGAATTCCTGATGGGGAATCCCATTTGACTTGTCCTTTTGAATTTTTAAGCATCAAAGAAACGTCATCAGGGATCACCCCATGCTTTTGGACTGGGCAGGTCAGCGGACTACACCAGATTTCAGCAGATTCTTCCCTAGTTTTGATGTCACAGTAAGATGCTTTGAGCATCACTTCCGATTGCTCAGAATGTTGGTTATTAGTCTCAAAGCCTTTAGACCTTTGCCTCAAAGCAAAGTTTCTATGTTTGCGTAGTGTCACTAACCAGCCTGACATTTTTTCGATTTGAGGCTGGGTAGGAACTAGTTTGAAATTCCATCTAATCAGCAATTATTTCACCTCACAGCCTAGTGTATAATCTTGTCTTAGTATGCATGGCAGGTCTGGATATGTCAACTAAAAAGAAAATGAAAAATGTTCCAGTTCTTTATGACGAACTTAAGACAAAACGAACAGTCAACTTAACTGATACTGCCTGGGGCTTGTTGAAGGACAGAGCCACACAAAAAGGAATAAGTATCAGCGAACATATTGAGATCTGGGCAAAGTCTGAAGGCATTGATAATCAAAGAAGCGGAGACAGGGACTAAAGTCCCCCGAGCCGCTTCCCTCTCAGGGCTGAAGCCACTAAGCTTCCCGCATCCCGCACTTGTACTGTGAAATGCCACAGTAATGCCACAGTCTAGAATTCTGACTAGCTTTCCACCCCAAATTATCTATTCAACCTGCAATATAGTAGCCGATCGATCCATTTCGGAAATCAGCACAAATCGCAATTGAACTAGCTTGCAGGTTTTTCAGCAGCAATTTTTTGAGTCGTGGTCTTTTTAGCTGCCACCTTCTTAGTAGTAGTTTTCTTCGCAGTAGCTTTAGCCCCAGTCGCTTTAGGGGCAGTTTTTTTAGTTCCCGTAGTTTTCGCCGCTGTCTTAGTACCCCGACCCTTCTTAGCAGGCTGCTTCGCTGCCAATAGAGTTACAGCAGTTTCTAAAGTGATATCTTCTAGAGTTTCACCTTCTGGAATTCCCACATTCACCTTGCCATGATTAATGTAGTTACCATAAGGCCCTTCAAAAATATTGATCGGCTCATTGTCTGTGGGATGCACACCAAGTTTACGTAACGGCTCCTTAGTTTTACGACCCCCCCGCGTAGCCTTCGGCTCGGCCAGTAAGGCCACCGCCCGCTCAAAAGTCACTGTCAGCACATCATCAGTAGCCTTCAGCGATCGATATTCCTTACCGTCTTTACCCTGATCATGCAAAATGTAGGGGCCAAAACGCCCCAAAGCCGCCTGTAACTTACCACCAGTCTCGGGATGCTCACCCAATTTGCGGGGCAAAGCCAACAGACCAACTGCTAACTCCACCGTCACATCGGCCATTTGCACTCCCTTAGGTAAAGAACTTTGCTTGGGCTTCTTGCCATCTTCGGTTTTCACCCCCAGCTGCACATAGGGGCCATAAGGGCCAAGCTTGGCATAGATCGGCTCACCGGTTTCTGGATGATAGCCCAACACATCCATCTCACCGCTCTTTTGCTTCAACAGCAGCTCGATCGTCTCTGGAGCTAAATCTGCTGGAGTGAGATCAGTAGGAATCGAAGCATTGCCCTGCTCCGACTCAATATAGGCACCAAATTTGCCAATTTTGATCTTCACATCTAGGTTTTCTAACTCGATCGTCCGCGCCGTTGTGGCATCGATCTGAGTTTCCTTTGCTTTTACCTGAGTTTCTAAGCCATCATCACCCAAATAGAACTTTTGTAAGTAAGGCAGCCAAGCAGTCCCACCAGTAGAAATATCATCCAGGGTCTGCTCCATCCGCGCCGTAAAACCCACATCCACCAATTCATGAAAATGATTTTCTAGTAGCGCCGTCACCGCAAAAGCCGTAAAAGTGGGCACCAAAGCATTGCTTTGCTGCATTACATAGCCCCGATCGATGATGGTGCCAATAATGCTGGCGTAGGTACTAGGCCGCCCAATCCCTTCGCTTTCTAAGGTCTTCACCAAAGACGCTTCGGTGTATCTTGCCGGTGGTTGGGTTTGGTGATCGATCGCGTCTAGTTTTTTACAGGTGGGCTGATCGCCTTTTTTCAGCGCAGGCAAAATAATTTCTTGATCTTCGATCGCTGCATCTGGATCATCCGAGCCTTCTACGTAAGCTCTCAGATAACCAGGGAAGTCAATGCGTTTGCCGCTAGAGCGGAAACCGGCTTTTTCGACCTGAATATCGACGATTACTTGAGTTTGACGAGCATCGGCCATCTGACAGGCTACTGTCCGCTTCCAGATCATGTCGTAGAGAGCTAGCTCTCGTTCTTTTAAACCGGTCTGCTTAGGCGTTTGAAAAGTACTGCCCGCTGGTCGGATCGCTTCGTGGGCTTCTTGTGCACCTTTAGACTTCGTGGTGTATTGACGAGGCTGAGGGCTGAGGTACTCGGCACCATACATTTGCTCTACACAGCTTCTGGCCGCCTCGATCGCCTCAGCAGAAAGATGCACCGAATCTGTACGCATGTAGGTAATATAGCCCTGCTCATAGAGCTTCTGGGCAGTACGCATGGTATCTCTAGCCGAGAGCCGCAGCTTGCGGTTGGCCTCTTGCTGCATGGTGGAGGTAGTAAAAGGTGGTGATGGCTTGCGAGTTACGGGTTTTTCTTCTAGGTTTGCCACCATCCAGGCTTTGTCCTGTAAATCAGCTTTAAGTTTTTCGGCAGCAGCGCCATCCAGCAAAGCCACTTTTTTACCAGCCAAAAGCTGACCAGTATTTGGGTCAAAGTCAGCGCCCGTGGCTACTTTAACTCCATCCAAAGTCATTAACTTGGCTTCAAAGTCGGTTTTAACCTGTTGTAAAACCGCTTTCAGATCCCAATATTCGGCGGTACGGAAGGCGCGGCGTTGGCGCTCTTTGTTCACCACTAACCGCACAGCCACTGACTGCACTCGACCAGCAGAAAGACCGAAGGAGACTTTTTTCCAGAGCAGCGGTGAGACGGTATAGCCTACTAATCGATCGAGAATTCGGCGAGTTTCTTGAGCGTGTACTACGTCTTCATCAATTTCACGGCAGTTGCTTAGAGCTTTCTTGATCGCCTCTTTGGTAATTTCATGAAACACCATCCGCTTAGCGGGCACCCGAGGTTTGAGCAACTGTAATAAATGCCAGCTAATACTCTCCCCTTCTCGGTCTTCGTCCGTGGCCAGAATCAGTTCATCGGCATTCTTTAAAGCAGTCTTTAGCTCTTGGACAATCTTTTTCTTGTCTTTGGGAATCACGTATAGCGGCTCAAAGTCTTGTGCTACATTGATCCCTAGGTTCGACCATTTCTCTTTTTTGAACTCTGCGGGAATCTCGTCAGCAGAAGAAGGCAAATCGCGCACATGCCCCATCGAAGCCACGACTTGATAGCCATTAGGTAGAAACTTGCTGATAGTGCGGGCTTTAGTCGGCGACTCGACAATGACAAGGGTGGTCATAAAGGCGATGTTAAGGAGGATTGCTTATTCAAGCTGGAATAATTTTTGCAATTTGTCAAGTACTTCTTAAGAATTTTTTACAAATACCCGAGACATTGATGAAAACTAGAGTACACCAATGCTAAACATCCTTGATCTACTGCATACTGTTAAATTACCCAAGAATTGGGGCATGGTGAACTGGGGAAGATTGGCATTTACCTTTATAATTGGATGAAGTTTTGCGAATGCGTGGCTGTGTGGCCTACTCAATGTTCCTTTAGAAATTCAACTAAAACCTTGACCATGAAAAAACTGCTTCTGACATTACTGACGATGCCAACAGTTGTGGGCTTATTCCTGCCAATAGCTGCCCATGCTGGAGCCAAAATTGCCGACTTTAGCAAGGACGATCGAGTGTTATGCGTCGATAAGCACAGCCAAAATTATTGTGTGACTCGTACAACGCCTAATGCCAGGTTAGCAAAGATGGCTAGAGATATTGGATCTAACTTTGAAGCTGGGATCGTCTTTACTGATGAAGAAAGTGAAGCAGCGGCTGCTAGATTTGGCTGTGACTGTCCTGCTTGCATTCGCGCAATCAAGCAAATTCGGCTTTTCACTGGAATTATTTAACTTATTTGTTTGGCTTTGCTGTCAGAACTGCGAGGTCGTTGAACAGAGATTCTTTATAGCTTTTGCTCTGGGATCTCGGTTAGCGACCTCCTCTTATTGGGTATAATTCTGGGGCAGTCTCCTGTCTGTATGCAACTTTCTTCTGTACAACTCAGCCCCACAGAATTTTCAGTCTTGGAAGACAGCCCCACCATGAAGCACATTTTATATGTTTTGCCCTATATGAATCTTGGTGGGACTGAAAAACAGGCTTTTAGTTTAATGAATAACTTGCAGCATAAATATCATATTTCGCTGTTAGCTCCAGATGGTTTGGGGGCAAAACCATTTCGTGATATGGGGTTTCCCTATCTAGAATTTCCTCGGCTAGAGCAAAACTTTTTCGGCGGTATCATCCAGTTTCGCCAATCTTTATGGGCTATTCACCGCCAGCAGCCGATCGATGCTATTCATGTTCATGGTGCCCATGAGTTGATCTTGTTGGTGAAGCTTTTGTTACCCAGAGTCCCAATAGTTTTTACGGTGCATGGCTACCATGGTCGTCAAAGCCCGATCAGCTATCGCCTAGCCGCCTTTTTTTGCAATTGGTTTGCCAACCAAGCTATTGTCGTTTCCCAGTCCGAATTAGAATTATTGGGAGCACACCGCCTCAACATTCATAAAACCACTTTGATTTACAATGGCGTAGCCGAAACTAAGCCAAATATGTCCCGTATTGCCGAGCTAGCCGAGCAGTTTTCTTTGAATTCAACTACTCAAATTACGATCGGTACAGCAGCCCGACTCAGCGAGGCCAAAGGTCTAAGATATTTAATTTTGGCTGTAGCACAGTTGATCGATCGACATCCTGAGATTAAACTAATAATTGCAGGAAAAGGGGAGCTAGAAAGCGAATTGCATCAGATGGTGATAGATCTGGGAATCTCGAAACATGTAGTATTTGCTGGATATGTAGCCGACTTACACAACTTGCTATATTTGATGAAAATTTTTGTACTGCCCTCTCTTCAAGAACCATTTGGCTTGGTTTGTGCTGAAGCAATGTCTCTCGGTAAACCAATTGTGGGGACTAATGTGGGGGGTATTCCAGAACAGGTTATCCATGGCCTAAACGGTTTTATTGTACCCCCAGGAGATTATCGTGCTTTGGCAGAGAGTATTGATCGACTGTTGGCTGACCCAACATTGTTAGCCACTTGTGGCCAACAAGGCTATGAGCGTTATCAAGAAAAGTTTGCCTTGGCTGGAATGCTGCGCGATACCGTAGATGTTTATGAGAAAGTCCTGCTTGAGTAAATGCAAAACACTACCCTGCTACTGACTTTTATTAACAACTTAAGTTCGGCGATTCAGCTAGAGCAAATTCTGTCGATCGAGCCTCACCCTGATTTTACTATGCGTGGTTGGGTAGGGGAATGTGCCTTGGTAGGCAAGGCCAAAAATAAAATCTACGATATTGATGTGCGCTGGGCGACACAAGAAACTATTTTTTACCAAAATCTGTGGGATTTTGGCTGGAATGAACAGATGCTGTTGGCCAATCGCCATCAAGAACTCCATAAGCTAATTATTTATCTCTGTGCTCCTGGAATGAAGATGATCAAATGGGGTGTACATGCAGTACCAAACCATTTTTTGATTGGGCGGAACTGGATTAGTCTTACCCATTGTTATATTCAAGATCCTCATCCATTTACTTTACCAAATCTAGATCAGCTAAATCTAGATCACAATAATACAGGTTATGCTACCACGGCCAATTTAACCGATCGAGTTCCCACAATTCAACGAGAATTTGCTGGCGTAAGTTTATCTCTATCTCATGTACCTCAAGGTGGTCTGCGCACTAAGGGCTTATTTAAAGATGCCAATCCAACCAGGCCATTATTATCGATCGTTACAGTTGTTTATAACGGTGAGAAATATTTAGAACAAACTATTCAATCGGTCATTAACCAATCTTATGAAAACTTGGAATATATCATTATTGATGGTGGCTCCACCGATCGAACCTTAGAAATTATTGCTAAATATAATGACTACATTAATTATTGGATCAGTGAACCAGATACTGGTATTTATAATGCGATGAATAAAGGAACTAAACTAGCCACTGGCAGCCATATTTTACACCTAAATGCCGATGATTTACTGTTTGAGCCGCAGGGACTAGAGTTTTTGAATATTGCCCACTTTGAGGATAATCATATGCGCAGCATTCTCAAAGTTAATTTACAAAATGGGCGAATGACCAGAGAACCGATCGAGATGACTAAAAATAGTTTGGCAGAGCATGTTACTTATCAAGATCATTTCCTGCAAATATCCCATACCGCCATGGTGCATCCCGGCTTTATTAATAAAATCAACGCTACCAGTATTTTTAGTGAAGAATATCAAATTTTCTCAGATACCATAATGCTGATTGAAAAGTTTAATACTGAATCCGTCAGGCTATCTTCAGTTCCGCTCTCAATTTTCCGCAGTGGTGGTGCCTCTAGTAACAATTGGCTGATTTTGATCGAAATGTGGCGAGAAATTCGCAAACAGCCTGCTATTTGGCCAAAAATTTCTCGGTGGCTTCAGTTGCAAGGGGTTTTTGCAGTCTGGAAATAGCTTGATTTAGCTGGCAACATCATCAGGGTGATTTTCGCTGTCAGTAGCTATTAATCTTGAATATATTCAGTGCTATTCACCAAGCACGTTTCGGCTCTTTGAAACTCCCGTCCTAAATAGGCAGCATGATCGAACATGGTAACGGGGCAAGCTCCTTGTTCAAAAATAGCCACACAGAGTTCTTTGGCGGTGCGGCCAGTGAATACCTGCTCCGATGGTCGATCGACTTTGCCTTTGGCCGGAATAACCTTGCCAGTTTTGGGATCTACCGCTAAGCCCCGATCGTCGATTACATTCCCAAAATGCTTGGCACAAATGGTTTTAGCCGCAGCATCCACATAAATAATAAAATATCCACCAGGATCAAGGTTTATGTGGCGGTTAGAAAGCAGGCGATCGATTTCGGTGATCGCTTTTAAGTCGTTGGATTTAGTGATAGGCATAGGGAAAACGGGGAAGGTCTGTATCAACAAATAACATATTTTTCAGACACTGTGCCAATTGCTGTACTAATCTCAGCTCCAATTCAGGCTTTGGTGAAAAATAATAAATGCTGCTGAGGCAAAAGATCCTCGGTTTTTTGCCAGGTAAGACCCACGGCTGCCAACTCACGACGAATCTGTTTTTGGGTAGTTTTGTGATGGGGTTTGATAAATACTAGTGGATCTTCACCGCGATATTCGGTTAGAACAACTCTTCCTCCAGGCTTTAATGCGGCCACAATGTTGGTCATCACTTCTTGCGGAAAGTTGAATTCGTGATAGGCATCAACCATTAAGGCCAAGTCGATGCTATTGGTAGACAAGCCAGGATTTTGTTCGTTGGTAGCCAACTGAGGGCGAATGTTGGTAATTTTTTCTCGATCGACTCGCTTTTGCAGTAGATCAATCATTTCGGGCTGAAGATCGATCGACAGCACTTGACCCTGAGGTACTTGCTGGGCGAGAAGCTGCGAAATATAGCCGGTGCCCGCCCCTACATCGGCCACGGTATCGGTGGGGTTGAGACCCAGTGCGGCCACCATTTTCTCGGGCTGTTCTTCCTTGGCTCGATCGGCTCTTTCTAGCCACTCTGCGCCGGTGTACCCCATTACTTGGGCAATTTCTCGCCCCATATAGACTTTGCCGGTGCCATCGAAGCTGGGCTGACGGTAGCTATAGAATTTTGATTGGATGAGGGCAAATCCTGGAGCCATGGCGAGCTGCCAGCAAATTGCTAAGGTGAGTAAGAATTTTAGCGGGGTTAGAGACATCAACATAAGCCTAAATTACTTTGAATTAATGGTAGTGGATTCTTTGGGAAAAGGCGGCAATTGGATATTTTTGAATTTAGAATTGCTGAAACTGATGCGGATCGATTCGGGAAGATCGCTGGAGCTGGTATAATTCTGCCCACCTGTTTGGAGATCGTCATGGATTGTTTAGTTGCCCCGAGTTTGCCGATAGTCCCCGATCGATCTAGCAACTTACGACTGGGGATTATGGCTTCGGGGAGTGGGAGTAACTTTGCCGCAGTGGCTGAAGCCATTGCCACTGGTCAACTACCGGCCAAAATCGCTGTGCTAATTTACAACAATCCTCACATTAAGGCTTTGGAATATGCTGCCCAATATCAGATTCCTGCGGTTTTTCATGATCATCGGGGAGTAGAACGAGGCGCTTTAGATAGGGCAATCGTCCAAACCATGCAGGAGTATCAAGTGAACTGCGTAGTGATGGCTGGTTGGATGCGGGTGGTGACACCGGTATTAATTGATGCCTTTCCCGATCGAATTATTAATATTCATCCCAGTTTGCTGCCCAGCTTTCCAGGAATTAAGGCGATCGAACAAGCCTTGGCAGCCAAAGTAAAAATCAGTGGTTGTACCGTTCACTTGGTTCGCCCAGTAGTAGACAGCGGCCCGATCTTAATCCAAGCAGCAGTACCAGTATTGCCAGATGATACTGTCGAGACACTCCATGCCCGGATTCAAATTCAAGAACACCGCATTTTACCGGCGGCTTTAAAGTTACTCTAGAGTCCGGCTATAGAGAGTCTATATATCACGAACACCGTGATCCATTGATTTCATTTGAGCTGTAACCGGCGCAGTTTTCTTAATCTTAGGCTGGGGCTTGTCTCCGGCCAAACTTAAGAAAGTATTGAGAGCGCTGAACTTGGTGGCATAAGTAATTGCCGGTTGTTCATAGCCCTTAAGCTGTACCGAACACTGTTTGAACACTCTATTTTCACCAATCAACGGCAGTACATATTGGTAAGTCTCGCTGCCGATCGCAATTTCTGCGCCAATTTCTTTGGTGATGCTTTCTAACCGAAAAGCCGAATTCACGGTATCACCCAACGCCGTATAGTCTGGCTGGCTGCTACTGCCAGCATTGCCCACCATCCCATAGCCCGTATTAATTCCGGCACCTACCCGTAGCTCAAAAGGCAAAGGATAGCGCTTACTCAGGGCTTTGGTCATGCGATCGATATCATTCAGGGCGTGCAAAATACCCATCATTTCTTGCTTGGTGACAGTCTCAGAGTTGTGAAACCACAGAGCCATCACCGCATCACCAATATACTTATCTACCCAGCTACCATAGCGGCGGATAATATGCCCAGCATTGCGGAACCAAGTTGTCATCACTTCCGAAAGCAAATTCTCATCGGTCTGCCGAGCCAATACCGTATAGTTACGCATATCTACCACCATCACCGACATTAGCTTCCGCACATGCAAGATCGAAGTAACAGTGCCATCTAGCGTCATTTCATCGCCGCTGTTCACAGCAGCTTCTTCGATCTGAGGCCGGAAAAACTTCAGTTCAGTCTGACCAAAGGTGACAGTATCTCCATCATGGATAATGAGGGGAACGCTTACTCTCCGTCCATTCACAAAAGTACCGTTGCTACTGCCCATATCAATTAGGTAGTAACCACTTTCGGTACTTTGCAGCATGGCATGATTGCGCGAGATACAGCGATCTTTGATCACAATATTGCTTTCTTCACCCCTACCAACCGTCCAGCACTTGCCTTCCACGAGGGCAAAGCGGCGAGTGCCAGAATCGGCTTGCAGCACTAAGTAGGCAGAGGGTCCTTGATTCACAACAGAGGAGGCGAGGGGGAACTAAATAACTTACAGAGATTGGTAGAGATAAAAAGGAAATATTTTTGTAATAAATTGAGTTTCAAGAAAAACTACATGTTTACATCGATTGTGCGCCAGATTGCGCGAAAGCGGCAACGACTAAAAACAAGCTATCCACAAAAATAGTGGTTAATACAGCACCGCTAAAAGCGTACCAGTGATTTTTCTTTTGACCTAAACAGATTATGCCCAAGCTCAATAGTAAAGTCACCAATAGTGCAGCCCAAGTTGTGCCTCTGGGAGTTTGAACTTGGCCGATCGCTGCTTGCAGCAAGGGCGCAACCAAATCTGGCTGGGCTACCATTACCTGCTGCCAATACTGTACCAAATCAACTGCATATATATATAGATCAGTGGCGGCAGTACCTAATAATGAACCCAGATAAAACAGACTACCAACCTTTCCTTTACCCTGCCAGCACAGCCAGAGCACTACCGGTAAGCCGATCGACTCTATGGGCAAATGAATCGCTGGTAGCCACCGCCACCAGCCCCAATAAATTGCCCCAGCAAACCAGCTCCAGCTAAAGCCAAAGAGCAAGTCGCCCCACAGCTTAGTTTGGGGACGCTGATATAAAAAATAGCTGAGTGCCACCCACAGCATAGTGAGCGCCAAACATACACCGGGCATCTGTCTTACTAAAGGAGCTTCGATAAATACTGGTATTGATACTAATGCCGCTGCGCCGCAAAATACCTGCCAATGACTTTCGCCAACCGCCGCCAACCAGCCCTTTGCCAGATTGGGGTTAAAAGTGTTATTTAACAAAATGGTTTGTTAAGTTTATTTACTGAATTTTAATTATTCCTTTAAAGATATCACAAAAATCTCTGGAGGCTAGGCACCGGCCTGTGTACTAGCAAAGAGTATAGAGAGTCCGGGTTTTCCTGTATGCTAGATGGCGATAATGTGAGGTTGATATGGAATATTTGCAGGCAATTATCCTGGGCTTAGTCCAAGGTATTACTGAGTTTCTGCCGATTAGCAGTACGGCACACCTGATTATTTTTCGCGACGTGCTGGGCTGGGAAGAAGTGACCTGTGCGGCCAATGCGGTTAAATGTGTCCCCCATCCTGGCTGGAGCAAAGCGGCGATCGATGGAATTCAGCTTGGTAGTGTCGGTGCCGTTTTTGTGTACTTATGGAAAGATATTGTGCAAGTTGTAAAGGGTTCTTGGCAAGCATTTCAGGCTAAAGATTGGCGCAGAGAAGAATGGAAGCTGCTGGTGGGCATTGCCATTGGGACTTTGCCCGCACTGCTAGTTGGTCTGGCTGTCAAAATGAGTAAAATTCCTTTAGAAAGCTCATTGGGTATTGGGGTGATGTCTATCATCATGGCCTTACTATTGGGCGGAGCTGAGCAGGTGGGCAAAAGAGAACGCGATTTTCATAAGCTCAAAATTATGGATGGGGTGTTGGTTGGTGCCGCCCAGGCTCTGGCTATCTTGCCCGGTGTTTCCCGTTCTGGCTCGACCATTACCGCATCACTTTTTTTAGGGTTAAAGCGAGAGACTGCTGCCCGGTTTTCTTTTTTACTAGGATTGCCAACTTTAACTTTGGTAACTTTGATACAAACCAAGGATGTCTTGGCAAATAAAGCCATGATTATGCCGATGATTGTAGGTATCATTGCCACTTTCGTTTTTTCTTACTTATCCATGGCCTGGTTAATGAAGTTTTTGAAAAATCAGAGCACCTGGGTATTTGTCTGGTATCGCTTGGCTTTTGGCTTGGCCATCTTAGGCGCGTTAGTATTTGGTAATGGCAAACTACCTAACCTGGGAGCATTATGAGCGACGCGGCGATCAAACCAGCCGAAATTAGTGGCGTAGTTCCTGGCTCGATCGCTGAGGAAGTTGGTTTCAGCCCAGGCGATCGACTAGTAGCCATCAATGGTCAACCGCTGCGAGATCTGATTGACTATCGGTTTTTCTGCGCCGAAGAATTCCTGACCCTAGAGGTGTTAGACGATCGCAATCGTCCTCACCGCATTGAAATCGAAAAAGATTTTGATGAAGATCTGGGCTTGGAATTTGCCTCTGCTTTGTTTGATGGCTTGATCCAGTGCAATAATCGCTGCCCTTTTTGCTTTATCGACCAACAGCCTCCTGGTAAACGGGCTTCGCTGTACTTCAAAGATGACGACTATCGCCTGAGCTTTTTGTATGGCAGCTACTTGACCTTGACTAACCTAAGCACCCATGAATGGGAGCGGATCGATCGGCTGCGTCTTTCGCCCCTGTTTGTCTCGGTTCATGCTACTAATCCCGCAGTGCGCAGCCGACTGTTGCAAAACGATCGAGCCGGAAAAATCTTAGAACAATTGGCTTGGTTCCAAACTCACCGCTTACAAATACATGCTCAGGTCGTACTCTGTCCCGGCATTAATGATGGCGCAGAGCTAGAGCGCACCATTCGAGACTTGGGATCATTCCATCAAGGAGACATCCCCGCCGTGGCTTCAGTCGCCGTAGTGCCGGTCGGACTCACTAAATTTCGTCCGCCTAGTGCAGATCCTTTGCTGCCGGTGAGTATGCAAGATGCCCAGCAGGTGATCCAACAAGTGGAAGCCCTGCAAGCCGAGTTTCGCCAAGCCTATGATTCCACCTTTGTCTGGTTAGCCGATGAATGGTATCTGATTGCCCAGCAAGAACTGCCCAGCAGTGCCAGCTACGAAGATTACCCTCAACTCGGCAACGGGGTCGGTTCTATCCGGCGGTTTATCGATGATTTCACTGCCGAGATTGCTGATTGTCAGCCACCAGCTCAAGCTGTAACTTATACTTGGGTAGTGGGTAATGCCGTTGCTCAAGCTTTCGAGCCGATTGTCGATCGACTGAATCAGTTTGCAGGTTTGCAAATCAATTTGGTACCGATCGCCAGCGACTACTGGGGACAAACCATGACCGTAACCGGTCTGATCACTGGCCAAGATTTGGTCAAAAATCTCCAGAAACTACCCCTAGGTGATGGAATATTGATTCCAACCGTCATGCTCAAACACGACGAGGCTAAATTCTTGGATGATATGACTCTCGCTGAGTTGGAGCAAACGCTAGGCGTACCAGCGTTGCCCGTCGCAGACATTGCCGATTTTCTGGCAATAGTTGGTATAAACACCCAAATTTCTGATGACAATTGGGGCTAAAAAATGCTAACTAGTATTTAAGCGCTGTGTCTGAATTTTCATCAAACTGAATTTTTTGATCCACCGATTGAAGCCTCCCAAAATCGCCCAAAGTAATTGTGAATTAACATCAAAGAACAAAGAACCAACCCCAAATGACTATTTTCAAACCGTCTAAAACTCTTGGTGCAATATTCCTCTTGACTGCTTCAGCAGCGGCACCGGCTAGCGCCCAAAGTAATGCTCCAGCACCAGCCAGGAGTCCCAATCAAAACCAGAATCTACTACAACGCCAGTCCAAGCCCAGCGATGTCAGAATTCAAAGTAGTCGCAGTCTGACATTGCGCCAAGCTTTAGACTTATCAGAAAAAAATAACCGAGAAATCGAAGCTGCCCGCTTACAAATCGATCGCAGTACAGCCTCGATCAGAGAAGCTCAAGCGGCAGAATCGCTCACGGTAACTGCTGATGGCTCTCTTACCAACAGTGGTGCTCCGTTAATTTCTAATAATGCGCTAGGAAATGCTGGTACACCGTTACGCGCTGGCATTGAAGCGGGTTATGCCATTTCTTCGGCTGGTCGCAACAGTAGCCGGGTCAAGGCCGCAGAAGGTCAGTTGAACTTCAACCGCTTAGAAGTCGATCGCGTTGCTCGTCGAGTGCGCTCAGATGTGATTACAGCTTATTACGATTTGCAGGAAGCCGATGAACAGCTCAAAATCAACATCGCTGCGGTCAGAAATTCTGAGCGTAGTTTGCGCGATGCCAGGTTACAAGAGCAAGCTGGACTAGGCACCAAGTTTGACGTGATTCGTGCCGAGGTGCAAAAAGCTACTGCTGAGCAGGATGTCACCAGAATTGCCAGTCAGCAGCTCAATGCCCGCAAGCGGTTAGCGCAAATTTTGAATGTTACCGAAAACGTAGAATACACCTCTGCTGAAGAAGTCGTACCCCGTGGCACCTGGGATATCAGCTTAGAAAACAGCATTATTTTGGCCTATGGCAACCGACCAGAGCTGAAGCAAGCTGGTGTGCAGCGAGAAATTGGGGTACAACAAGCCAATGAAGCTGCCGCTGGCGATCAGCCGCAGATTGGTTTGTTTGCTCGCTATGACTTGGGCAAAGATTTTCAGCAATCTGCTGGATTTGCCGATAATTATAGCGTGGGAGCCAGAGTCCGCTGGGATTTCTTAGATGGTGGAGCCGCTAGCTCACGGGCAGCTCAAGCTCGGGCAACCCAATCAGTTGCCGATACTCAGTACATTACTAGCCGCGATCAGATTCGTCTGCAAGTGGAGCAAGCTTACAATACTCTCAACTCCGACCAGCGTAATATCATTACTGCTACTGGTGGACTCAAGCAGGCTGAAGAAAGTCTGCGTTTGGCTAGACTGCGTTTTGCGGCTGGAGTAGGTACTCAAACCGATGTAATTAGTGCTGAAACAGAATTGACCAGAGCAAAGAGCAACCGCTTAAGAGCAGTGATTGGTTACAACCGTTCTCTTTCTACTTTAAGAAATGCGGTGTATGCCGGAAATTTCTAGCTAATTAGCTATATAACTGATCTTGGGGGAGGCGATCGAATTATTCGATCGCCTCCCCCCTTGGCAAACGAGCCAAAATTCTTGATAATTCTTAATATAAGTTAGTTGGAAAAATATGAGCACCATCACCTTTGCCAAAGAAAACAAAGAAGTCGTTATTGCCCTGGGTTCTAACCTGCGCGAGAAAACTGTCCAAAATGGCATTGATATGTACACTTTCAAGGGCAAGATGATGAACTGCGGCGGCTACGGTCAATGCGGTATGTGCAAAGTCGATATCCTCGAAGGTGCCGAAAATCTCTCGCCCCGCACGGAGTTTGAAGAAAAGAAGCTGAAAAACAAGCCTGCAAGCTTCCGGTTAGCCTGTCAGACGATCGTGAATGGTCCGGTGAAGGTCAATACTAAACCAGCCTAGACCATACCGAATTTGTGGCTGGTTTTTGTAAAGGTTGCTTGCTGCAATAGTCGCTCTGCGGTATGCTAGCTCTTAAATATTCGGTATATTGTTAATTGAGAAAAAAGTATGCAAACTAATACTCTTGGCTTTGTAGCTAGCCTGCTATTTATTCTGGTGCCTTCGATTTTTTTGATAATTCTCTTTATTCAAACTAATACTCGTGACACTGGCGCTTAGTATTGTGAGTGTCTGATAATATCAGCCACCAAAATATCTTGCATGACTAAGAATCACCAAAGGGGCAAAGTAGGTATAAAACCTGCTTTGCCCTTTTTGATATTGCTAGGATATCTGTGCGCCTGCTAGATCTAACTGAAGAATGCGCACGATCGGCTCGATTCCCATTATTTGCCAAGCTGTTGACATAGCTTGGACTACTTGGTTAGCTCTACTTTCATCAACCAAAGCCAGTAAAGTTGGCCCAGCACCACTAATCACCATCCCATAAGCTCCTGCTGCCACGGCGGCTTGCTCTACCTCGATATAACCTGTGATCAACTTTTGCCGATAGGGCTGATGAATTCGATCTACCAACCCGGCCTTCACCCATTGACCATTACCGGTCTCTAAACCGCGCATTAACAGCGCCAAGTGCGAAATATTAAACACCGCATCAGCACGACTATAGGTACTGGGCAAAACCTGTCTGGCTGCCGCTGTAGACAGCTCAAAATTTGGGATTGCCACTACTGGCAAAATAGCTGAATGCCAAGGAAGATCGCAAATTTCCCATTTTTCGCCGTAGCTGGCCGCCAACCGACAGCCGCCAATCAAAGCTGGCACCACGTTATCGGGGTGGCCTTCCATGGCGATCGCCATTTCCATAATTTCGGCTGGACTCAAGGGAAACCCTGCGAGGCCATTACCACCCAACAGCCCACCGACGATCGCGGTGGCAGAACTGCCTAAGCCTCGGGCTAAAGGCACTTCTAAGTTAATTTCTAATTTTATTCCTGGTACAGGTCGTTGGAGCCGATCGAACACCTTCACAAAGGCTTGGTAAGCCAAGTTCTGAGAGTCTAAGTCTACGCGGTCAGCTTCGGCACCTTGAGCCGTAATCTTCAGACCTTCTGCCAAAGTAAAAGTAAATTGGTTATACAGGCTCAAGGCTGCACCAATGCAGTCGAAACCTGCACCTAAATTAGCAGTGGTAGCTGGAACTTTAACGCTGACAGACATAGACAAAGGCTCCGATTTTGACTGTAGGTTATTTTACAGTCAAAATCGGAGCCTTTTGCAGAATATGATGGCAGCCAAGGCTACTTTAAGCTACTCCAAAACAGCAGCGTAAACAGCCGAGGCAAGATCAACCAAGCCGCTACCATCAAAGAAGCCATTGCCGAAATCAACACCGCACCAGCCGCACAATCTTTAGCTACCTTAGCTAGCTCGTGATAGGTTTTTTCTACTGTTAGGTCTACTACTGACTCGATCGCCGTATTTAATAACTCTAAAGTAAGCACCAAGCTACAGACAATCGAAATAATGGCCATTTCTACCGGCGGTAATCGGAGATAAGCTCCCAGACAAACCGCCAAAGTTCCTACTGCACAATGAACCCTAAAGTTGCGCTGAGTCATGAAAGCATAGCTCACTCCCGCTGAAGCATAGCGGAAACTCGCAAAAAAATTGTTGGCTACTTGCAAAGCCATGTCGCGCTTGTGGGCAGACTTCTTACTCACTAATCCAGAAGCTTTAGTTGCCATAGAAACAGAGGGAGAGGTAATTACTGTAGACTCGTCCAGTTTATGTTCCATAGCTTGTTTTCCCCACCGTAAAAAATATGAATTATTTGCTAAGATTCACCATGCCACTGCTACTTATAGCTTAGGATCACTTGCAAACTGTGTCTCAATTACTACATTAATTGTTCCCAGTAGAATGTCCTGACAAGCCAGCATTGCTGCCAAGCTCTGGTCGTCTGGGTGATCCCAGCCCAGTAGATGCAAAAAACCGTGACTGGCTAGCCACAGTAGTTCGATCGAGAGGGAATGACCCTGCACATCGGCCTGCTTCTGAGCAGTTTCTACTGAAATAATAATATCACCCAAATATAGCGGCAGGCTACCCATCTCTGGCGGTAAGATTATCTCTTCTTCTAAAGCAGCAAAAGCTAATACGTCGGTGGGTCGATCGATCTGGCGGTATTGGGCATTAAGGCTCTGGATTTCGGCATCATCAGTCAGCCGCAGAGTAATTTCATAATCTGCGGCTGGTGGTAAGCCTAAGTTGGGCTGAGCAATCCAGGTTTGAAAATGCTCTGACCAAGAGGCTTCATCAATATCAATAAATAACTGGTCAAGGGTATTTTGAACGGTAAGCTCTAGCATTTAGCGAGTCAAATAAGCCAAACCGACAAATAGAACCAATAAGCCTACAGTACTCAAAAAGAAGTGCTGAAGAGATTTGCCCCGCTTTTTAACCATGTTGCGCATAGCGAGTTTGACATAGCTGTCAGGGCGCTTTCCTGGTTCAGGGCTGGAGGTTTCTATATCAGGATTGCTCTCAGCAGCAATTTCAAGGTTTTCTTGATTTTCTAGGCTGGTAGTTTCGGTGGTCATAAGATTGATGAAGATATTAAAAACTCGTATGGTATTGCGGCAGACTGCTGCTCATAAGCTGACGTGGCGATAGTGGGCAGCGCTCGGCAACAGCCCACCATCCAAGCTAAACATAGCAAATTATGGCCTTTAGCTGCTCCAGCTTTCGCGGTCTTCGCGGCCACCTAGGCTGTTGCGATTACCCGTATTGCCTGCCACCCCATTTTTAGCTTTTTTGGCGCTGCGCTGAAGAGCATCTAATCGAGACTCATAGCGGCGACGCAGGCTTTTTTTGGAGGTGTCATCAATCAGAGACTTTAGAGCACTAGCAAGGCTCTTGTAGGCATTTGGCAAAGTATAGCCAAACCGAGTAGCTAGGGCGATCGCCTTTTCATCAGCTTCGATCGATTCTTTTACATACCGCTCATTGTTGTTGCGCACATACAGGCGATAGCCTGAGATGCCGCAGAGTGATAGAGCTAAGACTAATAACAGGCCATCCCGCACCCAGAGTTCGCCCACGGCACCGCCCAGACCAATGGCTAAAGCGGCCATTTCCCAACCATCCCGAGGGATAGTGTCTTGCTGGACGCGGGCTACTTCGTGCCAAAATAGCAAGTTGCGCTGGTCGATCGCCAGTTTTTCCCATTTTACCAAGTCGATTTGGATTTCCACTTGATCTTTCCCAATTTCTTCGCACCGCACTAAAGGCGGATTGACTTCGGTGGTAGTTTCCACCGTTACCCAACTTTGCAGTTCGGGGGGGATGATACTCTTCAAGCGGCGCAGCTCACTCATTTCCGCGCGAGCAGAGGCAGTAGTGTAGGACATAGGTTGTCTGAAGTTCGATCGAGATATTTTCTAATTGTAGCCATTCATCCCCAAAATAGATATCGGAAATCCGCCATTGAGCGAAAGTTTTCTGGAAGTTGATCTACAACAAAGCCGATGGGAGGGGCTAATTCCTAGTATTGATTAGGTATGAGTGACCCGCTAGCGCTGATTTGAAGACTGATTTGCAGGTGGTGACTCATCTGCCCCAAAGTCCATTAAAAGTCTATTAATAATAAAGTCCATTAGTAATATTTTCAGACCGCGATCGAGGTCACTGTGCTAGGTGACGAATATTGATATTTTCCATATTATTCAAAAACTTGGGATTTCTCACCGGTTCGACTGTTACCAAGTCATCTATTTCATGTAGGATGAGTTGGGACTTTCTGGCTGTTGAAACTGTTAAGTTGGGTAGATCGCGGAACTATCTGATGCTCTCCTGCGACACTCGATTGAGTTTCTTTCCTGAATTGGCAACACTATCCGTGAAAGCATAGTCAAATGCCTCGATCACCTTTCGAGGGAAACCGTTCTCTATTTATTCAGCGCACTTAAATTGTGTGGCACCAGGGGCCAAATGAAAAAAATTTTACTGGTGGATGATGATAAGACGCTACAGACTGTCTTGACACGCTATTTGGAAAAGCGTGGCTATTCGGTACAAGTAGCGACTTCCGGCATCCAAGGATTGAAAATGTTCTCGCAAGATCCACCAGATTTGGTGGTATCCGACATTATGATGCCGGGAATGGATGGCGTAGAATTTTGTCGCAGACTGCGCGCTACTCGTCCAGGTCAGTTGGTGCCATTTATTTTTCTCACTGCTAAGAAAGATTTGGAAGACCGAGTACAGGGTCATTATATTGGTGCTGATGATTACATCACTAAGCCTTTTGAGCCGTTGGAGCTGTTGGCGAAAATTGAGTCGCAGTTAGAGCGATCTCGTCGGATTCACTCTGAGATGATTCGCCTCATTCAGCAGGCTCCCGAAGATCCTGCGGCAGTTAAAGAAGAGCAAGTAGAGGCTCCTGCTGCTGTGGCAGCGTCTACTCGGGCACCTTTACCCACTGAACCTACTGAAGAGTTGCCATTGACTCCGGCTGAGGCGCGGGTATTTTGGGAAGTGATCCAGGGCTTGACCAATAAGCAGATCAGCCAAAGACTGTTTATTAGCCCTCGCACTGTTCAAACTCATTTGAGCAATATTTTGACTAAGCTCAGCTTAGAAAATCGATCGCAGTTGGTGCGCTTTGCTTTTGAGCATGGCCATCGCCCACCTTTAGCAGAAAAAATTGAAAACTAGATTAGTTTTAATCTTGATTTCAGTACCTCTATGAAAGTTATTTCATAGAGGTGTTTTTATCGATTAACAATAGTGATTGAAATTAAGATTTGCGCAGCTTGCCTTGAAGTTTAGCTAACTTAGACTGCCACCACAAAGTCTGAACACGCCATTTGGTAAGCGGTGCAATGCCAGAAAATGATTTCTCTTGATAGTCAAAAAAATCGTTGATTTCTGGCAAAATAGACTGCCAACGCTGCACGATCGATTCTTCCCGATAGGTCTGCAAAAATTCTGCGGGTAAGGCGGTGGGTTGCTGAGTCAAACTGCGCAAAATTCGCTGTACGTCATAGCCAGTATCGTAAACAGCAATTTTCTGGCAGTTGAAGCCCGGATCTAAATAGTCGGCCAAAGCATGGTTCATACTAGCAAACACCTGACAGCCACAGGCGATCGCCTCCAGCGGCGGCAGCCCAAACCCCTCGGTTAAACCCTGGATTGCCCAGTATTCCGCCGAATCATACAAGTAAACTTTCGATCGATTAAACAGACCTGCCAAGTCTTCCACAAAACCATCCAAAACTTGCAAGTTACACTGCTTACTCAGGGCTGGCAGCAAAGATTGCCGCAGATAACTAGAAGTTTTACGCACCTGCACCAGTACATCAATATCTCTACTTTGGTGGAGATTCACAAACTCTGGAGAAATTTCGTTGGGTAGATAATACAGCAAAGAATGAGGAGCTTGCTGCCCCCAATAACCCAAAGTATTTCGACTCACCGTTAAAATGGGAACGTGGCTATCTAACCGAAAGCCATAGTTACTGCTGTGGGCATGATACATCACATGATGCCCTTGAAGCTGTTTGACCAACTTAGGTACATCAAAACCCCAGCTCACCACAAAAATCTGATTTGATCTCGGCCCTGCTGCCAATAAATCGGGTAAAAACAGCTTGTTTGGTTCCCGCTGTCGATAGGTGACAACTGCGGCATCAGTAACTTGCTGAGCCAATTTCATGGCTTTCATCTCTGCTACCAAACCGCCACAAAAGTACTTTTGAGTGGTTCCAGGAAGCAAAAAGAGCAACGTGCGTTGAACAGATGCCATAGCTCAAACTGTGAAAATATCTTTGTTATTGTATAACAACGGCAATCATCTGCTAAAAATCTGTCATGGCATGGAAATGTAAATGGCAATGGGTATCTTGATTAGTGGTTTCAAAAGAATGTTGATGAGTATGGTGTTCATCATGACTATGATCATGTTCATGCCATTGCCCTTGCTGCAAACGAGTAAACAGGTAAGGCCGTAAAGCCAGCCAGACTACTATCAACAAAATCAAACCCACTAAACTACTAACTCCAAAATTGTATTTTGGTAAATGTTGCCCCAACCATCCCGCGATCGGATAGGCAAAAACCCACCACAAATGGCTCCAGGCAAAATGAGCGCCATAGACCCGGCCTTGAATTTCGGTGGCCACTCGATCGGCGATTAAGTTTTGCACCATCACATTTACCAGGGTTTGTCCTGCCCCAGCGATCATCCATAATATTAGCAGACTACCTAAATTCACAAAATTTGCAGGCAACACTGCCAAGTTCATCAAAACAGCACCGCTGCTGATCAGTAAAATAGGGCTAACTTTCTGCTTTAGATAGCCGGAGCTAAGTGCCGCCACCGTTGCTCCCAGACCAAACGCGGCCATCACCCAACCATATTCCAGCTTGCCACCATGCAGCGACCCTTGAAGATGACCAACCGTATTTACCAAAATTTCGGCACCAGCGATCGCCGTAATTAGTTGCATCGCCAAGGCATAGCGCAGCGGAGCATCGGCAAACAGACAAACTGTGCCTATCTTAATATCAGCAATGGTTTGATGAATTGTTTTGGGAGCGGCTGAATTTTGTTGTACCGTCAGTTTTCTGGGCAAAGTAACAATTAAAATTGCCGCCAACAAAAAAGTGAATCCATCTAAAAAGAAAACCTGTCTTGTTCCTATAACTGCTGCCAGACTGCCCGCTAAACTAGGACCAACCACATTTAGCAACTGAGAGGTGGCGCTAGCTAGAGAGATTGCCTGCGATCGATCAGCCTCGGTCGTCACCAGGGGAATAGTAGCTGTATAGGTGGGAGCGAAAAATGCATAGAAAATATTGAGAGTCAGCACGATTGTATAAATATGCCAAACCTGAGTAACGAAGGGAAAGAGGCAAACGATAAGCATTCTTGCTAGATGAGTCCAAGTCATCAAGATCTTGCGATCATAGCGATCGGCCAACACTCCAGCGATCGGTGATAGCAAAACGAACACTGTAACTCGCAGAGTCAAAGCCACAGCCAAGACTGTACCAGACTGTTCACCAGCCAACTCAAAAGCCAACAGAGCTAGCCCCAACCAAGTTAAAGCATCTCCGACTAAGTTAATGGTCTGCGCCAAATACAATCGGGCAAACGTAGAATTATGTAAAACCTGTAGCCATTTGGGTAAGGGGTGCATGTTTTGTAGTTATCCAGAAAATCTGCTGCTGTTGTATTTATGGTAACTGGTTAAAGAATATTTCTCTCAGAGAAAATAATTCACAGGTAACAGCAGACTCCGTATTCATACTTCGTAATCAAAACTTGCTCGATTTCGGCTATGCTGTGGGGGTTGACAACTTTTGTCAGCTCGGGGAAAGCGCGGTGTGAATCCGTCACTGTCCCGCAACTGTAATAGGAGCAGTGGCTTCTTCAGTCAGAACACCCGATCGAAAAGAGTTAATCTGCTTCTGCGAGGTACGGATGCGTAAAAATAATAGGCCGCGAAAAGCTTTAAGCTTATTTGCAATGGTTGGTCTCAGTACTTACCTAATTTTAGGTGGTGCGGCTCCAGCTCAGGCCATGCACATCATGGAAGGCTATTTGCCCCTAGCTTGGGCTTTGTTTTGGTGGTTAGCTTTTGTCCCATTTTTTGCCTGGGGATTGCGATCGCTGGTCAAGATCACCAAAGAAAATCCTGATCTCAAACTGCTATTGGCTTTATCTGGCGCTTTTGCCTTTGTGCTCTCCGCCTTAAAAATTCCTTCTGTAACCGGGAGCTGCTCTCATCCGACTGGCACTGGATTAGGCGCAGTGCTATTTGGCCCTAGCATCATGTCGGTATTGGGTTCAATGGTGCTAGTATTCCAGGCGCTGTTGTTAGCTCATGGCGGATTGACTACTCTGGGAGCCAACGCCATGTCGATGGCAGTTGCTGGACCTTTTGCCGCCTATTGGATTTATCATCTGGTGCTGCGAACTAGTGGTAGCTATGGAGTAGCAATTTTTTGCGCTGCGGCTCTGGGGGATTTAGTTACTTATGTAGTGACAGCTATGCAGCTTTCTTTAGCTTTTCCCTCACCAACTATATTTACTTCTTTTGTCAAATTTGGGGGCATTTTTGCTGTTACTCAAGTGCCATTGGCTATCAGTGAAGGTCTGTTGACAGTATTGGTGTGGAACTGGCTTCGTCAGTATAATTCGGAAGAGCTTAACACTTTAAAATCAATTTCAGTGAGGAATAATGTTTTATGAAAGATCAATCTACTGATTCATCCAATCATCAGCCTTTATTGAGCAACAAATTAAAAAATTGGTTACTAGTTGGCGGAGTTGTTGCTTTAGCATTAATACCATTAGTTATAGTTAAAGATGGTAAGTTTGGGGGTGCTGATGATCAAGGAAAGGAGACCATTACCAAAATCGCTCCCAATTATAAGCCCTGGTTTGAGTCGTTTATGAAGCCTGCTAGTAGTGAAATTGCTGGTTTGTTATTTGCAGTGCAGGCGGCTTTGGGGGCAGGTACTTTGGGCTACGCAATCGGCCTTTACAAAGGTCGATCGGAGGCTCAGCGGCTTCCGCATCATCCTGTTAATCAAAAAATTGAACAAGAGTGAACACACAGCTTGATGCACTCGCTTACAGCAACCGCTTGCGCAGTTTACCACCAAAACAAAAGCTCTTTTTTGCGCTGGCGTTACTAGTAACAGCTATGTTTGTACATCCTCCGATCCAGTTGGCGATCAGCTTATGGATGTTGGTTTGGACTGTATTTTATGCCGGTATCCCCTGGCGATTTTATTTAGGCATGGTGCTGGGCGTAATGTCTTTTTTACTGACTAGCCTAGTGGCGATCATCGGCAATTTTGCCTCATTGGCACCGGCTGATTCTCTATGGAGTTGGCCGTTATGGGGGGGACAGGTTTATGTGAGTATGGGTGCCTTACAGCAGGCGATCGAGATTTTTTCCCGTTCTTTGGCTAGCACCGCCACCCTATTTTTTATTATTTTGACCGTGCCTTTTGCCGAATTGGCTGTAGTTTTAGAACAAACACCACTGCCCACGATTTTAACAGAGCTGCTGCTGCTTTGTTATCGGTTCATTTTTTTGCTTGCAGAGGTCGCTCAAAGTATCGCAATTGCCCAGCAATCCCGAGGGGGCTACCGCACTCGTCGCTTGGCCTTAAGCAGTGTCAGCTTACTTATTCGCCAGCTCATTCAACGCACCGCTCTGCGCTATCAGCAAATTGCTCTGGGCATTAAAGCCAGGGGGTTTAACCAAGAATTTCGCTTTTGGCAATCCCAGCCCTATAAATATTCTTGGCGCTATGGTTTAGAGTCGATCGCTGGCTGTATTTTATTAATTATTGGCGAAGTGTTTTATCGAATATATGTCTGACTATTTACTAGAAATGCAAGGGGTAGACTACACCTATCCGATGGCCGAGCAAGCGGCAGTAAAAAATCTCAGCTTCCGACTACCAGCCGGTCGCAAAACTGCTTTAATTGGTCAAAATGGTTGTGGTAAATCTACGCTGTTTTTGTTGGCCGATGGTTTATTTCGTCCGCAGCAGGGAGAAATTTTGTTAGATGGTGTGCCCTTAAAGTTCGATCGACAAACATTGAATCGTTGGCGGCAGCGAGTGGGTTTGGTGTTTCAAGATCCTGAGCAGCAATTGGTAGCACCGACCGTAGAGTCAGATATTTCCTATGGGCTTTGCAATCAGAATTTACCAACGACAGAAATAGCCGATCGAGTACAGCAGACTTTGGCCGATTTTCAGCTCACAGAGCTAGCCAGAAGACCATTGCATCATCTCAGCCTCGGTCAAAAAAAGCGGGTGAGCATTGCCGGAGTGATGACGCTCCGACCAGACTTGGTGTTGTTAGATGAGCCAACAGCCTATTTAGACGCATTGCAAACTAAAAATTTATTGTTAGAGCTAGATAGCATTGCTCAATCAGGAACCACTTTATTAATTGCTACCCATGATTTGGATTTTGTCTATCAATGGGCAGATTGGATACTAGTAATGCAGCAAGGCAGTTTGCTATTAGAAGGCGAGACTCTAGCAGTGTTTGAGCAGTTGCAGGCTCTTCCAGATTTGGAGTTGGGACTGCCGTTGCTCTGGCAGGTATGGAACATGCTACCACCAGCAATCAAATTAAAGACCGTACCACCTAGATCAATTAAAAAACTGCATGACTCTTTACATTTTTAAATTTCCTGTCACTACTCTACCGCTAGAGAGTGCCGATCGAAAAACTCTTGTTTCCAGACCAGTCTAATAGTGGCGATGCTTCTAGCGGAGACACTCCGCAACCGGTTAGAATGCTAGACGAAAGTATCTCTGCCTTTGCCACTCATGAAAATTGCTCAAATTCTACCCGCTGTTGCGATATTCACCCTGCAATTTAATAGTCTCATACCGGCTAAGGCTGCATCCTCTCGCCTTAGTAAAGGCCAACAGGGGATGGTGGCATCAGCTCATCCGGTGGCAACTCAAGTGGGCTTAAAAATTCTCAAGCGTGGTGGTAACGCAGTAGATGCGGCAGTGGCTACTACTTTGGCAATCTCTGTCGTCGAACCATTTTCGGCAGGGATTGGGGGTGGGGGATTTTTGCTAGTCCAGACCAAAGATAGGATGCAGGCATTAGATTTTCGGGAGCGTGCGCCCCAAGCGGCCAGCCGCAATATGTATTTAGATGCCAACGGTAAGGTCAAGCCCAAGGCCAGCTTAGAAGGCCATTTATCGGCGGGGATTCCGGGGACGATCGCCGGTTTAGCCGAGGTGCATCGCAAATACGGCAAGTTGCCCTGGTCAGAGTTGGTGCAACCATCGATCGAGATTGCTAATAATGGTTTTACTGTCACCGAGATTTTAGCGAAGCAGCTAAGTGGTAAAAAAGACTTATTACAGAACAATTCGGCTGCTCGCCAAATCTTTCTGCCCGGTGGCAGAGCGCTGAGAGCAGGAGACAAGCTGCGGCAGGTAGATTTGGCAAGAACTTTGCGATCGATCGCTCAAAATCCTAAAAATTTCTATCGTGGTGCAATTGCTCAGGCGATCGAATCGGATATGCGACTCAACGGCGGCATAATTACTCAAAAAGATCTGCAAAACTACCGCCCTATCTGGCGCGACCCGCTCTGTGGTAAGTTTCGCCAATATCAAGTTTGCTCTATGCCACCACCATCTTCGGGTGGGGTGCATTTGCTGCAAATCTTAAATATTTTGGGTGATAGTGATTTAGCTGGGATGGGGTGGCATAGCCCTGCCGCTTTGCATCTATTGGCCGAGTCGATGCGGATTGCCTATGCCGATCGATCTTTCTACTTGGGTGATCCAGCTTTTGTCAGAGTCCCGGTAACGGCCTTAACCAGTCCGGCTTATGGCGCATTGCGCCGCCAAGAAATTTCTTTGACTACTGCGCGGCCTTCTACCCAAGTGCAGCCTGCTGCTTGGGAAACTTTACGGCGCTTTCAGCCCGGTGCGGCGATCGAAAATCCGATTCAGAAAATTCCGGCTTTGCCCAACACCAAAGAATCTCAAGATACCAGCCATTTAACGGTGGTCGATCGAAATCGGCAAGTAGTGACTTTAACTTTTACGGTTAACTATAACTTTGGCTCTGGTGTAGTGGTGCCTAAGACCGGAATTTTGCTTAACGATGAAATGGATGATTTTGCGGTGGCTC